>NZ_JBNGHF010000017.1:0-91291 GCF_050611805.1 Methylotuvimicrobium sp. | reverse complement strand
AGGCATTCCCACGCAGAGCGTGGGAACGAGAATGGCCGGGGAACTGAATACTCACATTTTTTGAGTCTAAAGGGAGTAACTTCTTATTTTTCATGACCTTCATAGTAACGGTCATGAAGGCCTAGCCATCACCCCGGCTAATGAAAGTTCTCTGGTGGCGGAGGGTGCGGCATTGCCGCAGCAGAGTTATATATATCGAAAAATTAGGTAATAAGACTGGCTCCATAAACCTTTCAGCAAATACTTTTTGTAGGCTTATTCTAACGCTCATGAAGTTGGAAGTTTCACTTTCGACCATGGAAATAGTTGTTCGGTGCATAGTATTTTATATTTTGAGAAATCATTATCGACCCTATTCTCACTCTAAAGTAAAAATTTACCCATCGAATTGCATGAAGAAATCACAACTCGTACCCTATATCGTCATTCGCCGGTATAATCGAAACAAATTAATCTAAGCATCCAAGCCGATCGCAAGCTCTCCTAAACGCGCGAGCTATTACATAGGCAAATCTTATGCCGGCGATTAATTAAGGAATCAGGCAAAAGTGGCACATATTATTATTTTATCCGAAGCTCCAAATCAAGCCGAACGCTGGGCAAGCATCCTCAGTAAGGAACATAAAACCAAAGTTTTGCATGATCTGAACAAAGTTTCTGAAAATACCGCTAACGCAACTTTTAACTTGGTCGTTATCGACGCGAAACTTCTCGATTCGAGTTTTTCCACCTTAGTTTCACTAGCGCAACTAAATCTTAAAGTGCTTGTTATTGGCCAAAATTGGCCCGACGACAATCAAATCGAAGCCCTGGCTTCCGGATGCTCCGGTTATTGCGAAATGGATACCGTCGACCAATTACTCTTAAAAGCTGCAAACCACCTACTGACAGGAGATATCTGGATACAAAGACATTTAATTCCTCGTTTAATCAATGCACTGTCAGAGTTAAGTGGAGACATAAGAAAAAATCGACATCACCAACAGGATATTGAAAATAAATTAACCCTGCTTTCTAAACGCGAATTAGATGTTGCCGAGCTTATCAAAACCGGCGAAAGCAACAAAGCAATCGCAGCCAAGCTCAACATATCCGAAAGAACAGTCAAAGCTCATTTAACTTCTATTTTTAATAAATTAGAGATATCGGATCGGTTGCATCTAGCATTATTTCTAAAAGACATAAGTTCGCCATAATAAACCGTGAAACTCCATTAGAACCTAGCCGTAAGTACCTATTGGCGTCAATGCCATTAAGTTAAGCCGTTCGTGGTGAGCCCTTCGGCTAAGCTCAGGAGAGCCCTGTCGAACCATGGGCGGCTTAACTTATCGAGTCAGACTTTTCCATTTTCCCCTCAACAAGGCTCTCTTAAGCGCAGCCGAAGGACTCAGGACGAACGGAAGTCCTTAATTTATGGTCAGTGCCCATAGGCATGGATCAAGCGCGCCAAGATTTTTCGCGAAAGCTGATATGGGGTCCGTCCGATTTCAGCAGCGAAAAATGACTTGGCGATTATTGCCTTCGGCGGCCCCGATTCGCCCTGCGTCCGTGCCACTACGCCACATCATCGTCAACTCGATGCGGCTCCGTAGCACTCCCACAAATGGCTTGACGCCGTGTCGCGATGCCTTGTATTTTGCCTCCGCCTGCGCTAGTCGCGCAGACTCCGGCAAAACACCCGGCGCTACGGCTATCGGGGACTAAAAATCATCACCAAGGATGATAATCTCCTCTTTAAAAACTAAACCGTTTAGTTTAGTATTGCGTCAACCAAATCATCTTTCAGTCTACCTATGTCATCGGAATCTTGCGATCCCAAACGAGAAGCCATCATTGAAGGCGCGACACGCATGTTTTTAAAATATGGCTTTCATCAAGTCAGCATGGACAGAATCGCCAAAGAAGCGCCGGTTTCCAAAGCAACTTTGTACCAACACTTCGAGAATAAAAACGCGCTTTTTTCCGCGGTCATTTTTGAATTGTGTCGATCCTTACTGGACACCATGGCCGAAATCACACCCGATTCGAACGATATCAAAAAAAATCTTCGTGAAATCGCCCAAGCATTTATCGATTTGATTTTTACCGAGGAGGCCCTGGCAATTTACCGGCTCGTAATTGCCGAATGCCGAGACTTCCCTGAGCTTGGACAAGTCGTATACGACAGCGCGCCTAAAATAGCACTATCTCAATTAGAGCATTATCTCCATAATTTGAAAACAAGCGGGCACATTGATATTCCCGATATTGAATTTGCTGCCGATGCATTTTTCAGCCTGCTCAAAGGTGATTTGCATTTTCAATGCTTGCTCGGCATCAGTGCACCGCCTTCCCCCGAACAAAAGCGCCTCTTGATCGACCAAGTTATTGCGCTTTACCTGCGAGGTGTTTTGAATGCGACCGATTAGCATTAAACAATACAGTGCATGGTTGGCAATATTGCCGGTTTTTTGCGCTCAAGCAGAAACACTAGAAGAAGCTTTCGAGCAGGCATTGAACCAAAACCACCTAATTAAATCGGCCAAGGCCGATACCGAGGCATCCGAACAACAACTGTACTCGGCCCAAAATCAACGCCTACCCTCGCTCAACATCAAAGGGGGCTATACTCAATTGAGCGAAACTCCCGCCGCGAAAACCGAGATCGAAGGCCAAGCAGCTCAATTTCCGATGTCACAAGCCGGCAGCGGCCAAGCCGAAGTGATTGCGTCGGTTCCGATCTTCACTAGCGGGCGCATCAGTCATGGTATCGATGCGGCCGAAGCCGCCTTATCGGCGACACAACAAAATGAAGTCGCAACCGCATTGAGGATTAAATTGCAGATCGCCGAAGCTTTCCTCTCCGTATTGCGTGCGCAAAGCGCGCTGCAAGTAGCGGAAAGTCACGCCGAAACGCTGAAAGCTAACGCCGTCGATGTCGAGCGCTTGCATAGCCAAGGCATGGTTTCGAAAAACGACCGACTGGCCGCCGAAGTCGAATACGTCAATGCCCGGCAACTCGTCGTGCAAAACGGCAATCGGCTTGATATCGCCAAAGCGCAATACAACCGCTTACTGAATCGCCGACTCGACGACCCTGTCGAACTGGAAGAACACTTTCCGAGTTCCCCCGACGGCGCACCGGACGAATTATCCACCCAGGCACTCGCCCAACGCCCAGAACTTAACGCATTAAACAGCCAAATCATCGCCTTGCAAGAACAAGCCAGAAGCGTTCAAGCCGGCCTATTACCGCAAGTTGCTGTCAACGGCGGCTATCAATACCAGGAAAACCGTTACATGGCCTTCGAAGGCATGTGGATGGTCAATGTCGGCATGGAATGGAAACTCGACGGCGGCACCCATCACCAAAGCAAATCGCTCAATAGACAGGCGTTGGCCTTGCAGGCACAGCGGGATGACATGGCTAGCATGATCGGACTTGAAGTCCGGCGCGCCTGGCTGGACATTCAGGAAACCGAAAAGCGTATCGAGGTCAGCCAACAAGCGATCGCCCAAGCCGATGAAAATTTGCGGGTCAACCGCGAACGTTATCGGCAGGGCTTATCCACGCAGACCGAAGTGTTGAAAGCCGAAGAACTCAGAATCACGACGCACAACAACTTCAATAATGCCCGTTACGATGCGGCGTTGGCGAAACTGAATTTGCGCCGTGCGCTCGGGATTTTGTAATCCGCCCATCGCATCTCAGAATCATCGTTATCTTGACACTCTACCAATATTTGCAAAGGAATCGTAACATGGGGAAATCCAAGCCCATCGGACATGCTGTTTTATTACTTGCTATCACGACACTGCTCAGCGCCTGCGGCAATAACGACGGGGAGTCCGAACAAGAAATCGTCCGCACCGTGCGTATCGAAACGGTCAAGATTACCGAGGCACTTGCGCAACGCCGCTTCGTCGGCCGCGTGGACGCGTTAAAAACGGTCGATCTCTCGTTTCAAGTCGGCGGACGCTTGGCCGAATTGCCGGTACAACAAGGTACCGTGGTTGCCAAGGGCGGCTTGATTGCTGCGCTCGATCCGACCGATTTTCGCCTGAACGAACAAGAAGCCAAAACACAATACGCCTTCGCACAACTCGATCTCGGTCGCAAACGCAATCTCGCAGCCTCGGATACGATACCGAAGGTCATGCTGGACGAAGCCGAGACCGCCTTTAAACTGCGCCAAGTGGCACTGGACAATGCCCGCCGCAATCTCTCTTATACCCGGATCGCCGCGCCGTTCGATGCGCTGGTCACGCGCCGCCTGCTCGACATCCACACGCATGTCGCGCCGCACCAAGCCGTGGTCAGAGTCCAGGACGTTAGCGCCTTGCACGTCAAGATCAATGTGCCGGAAGATCTCATCAGACTGATCGGCCTTGCCGACGCAATGAATATCGAGGCGGTGTTTCCGGGACAGCCCGGTAAACGCCTGCCGCTACGCTATCTGGAACATGCCACCGAAGCCGATGCGGTCGCGCAGACCTACGAGGTGACACTGGAGCTGCAACGCACGAACGACATGACGATTTTACCGGGCATGACCGTCAGCGTTTCGGTCGGCAGCTCTTTCGTCAACGGCTCGACCGAAATCACGATCCCGCTCTCGGCGATCGATACCGATGAACATGGCAAGACCCGGGTTTGGTTATTTAACCCGCAAACCGAAACCGTCTCGCCGCACGTTATCGAAATCGGAGCCGTGGCCGCCAACCGCATACCGGTACTATCGGGCTTGAGCGGCGGCGAACACATCGTCACGGCCGGCGGCCATTTGCTGCATGACGGCATGAAGGTACGCCGTTTTACCGGATTTTAAGGACTATCGCCATGTCTATCGATATCGCACGCGCGGCCATCGAACGCCCGGTCAATACCTGGTTGATCATCCTGACTTGCCTGATCGGAGGTCTGTGGGGCCTGTCCACGGTCGGCCGCCTCGAAGACCCGGCCTTTACCATCAAACAAGCCTTGGTCATTACACCCTATCCGGGCGCGACGGCCGAAGAGGTTGAACTGGAAGTCACCGAACCCTTGGAGTCGGCGATTCAACAATTACCACAAATCAAGCATATCAAATCGAAATCCAAACCCGGCATTTCCGAAATCGAAGTCGAAATCAAGGATACCTATGACGGCCGAACGATGCCGCAGGTCTGGGACGAGCTGAGGCGCAAAGTCGGCGATGCTCAACAAACCTTGCCGGAAGGCGCGAATCCATCGACCGTCAACGACGACTTCGGCGATGTATTCGGAATTTTATATGCGATCACCGCTCCCGGATTTTCCGACCGAGAAATTTTGGATCTGGCCAAATTTTTACGCCGCGAACTGCTGACCGTGACCAATGTCGCCAAAGTCGAAACCGCCGGCATGCGCACCGAAACCATCTATGTCGAAGTATCGAATGCCAGGCTCGCACGTTTCGGTCTTCCGATGGCTCAGGTCTTGAATACCATTTCCTCGGAAAACAGAATCGCCGACGCCGGCGCGGTCACGATCGATGACCGGCGCATTCGCATTACCACAGCCGCCGGCTTCGACTCGGTCGACGCGATAGAAGCCTTACGCATCGGTCGCCCCGGCAGCACGGAACAAATCAGCCTGATCGATCTAGCCGAAATCCGCCGCGAACCGACCGAAATACCGGATCATCTCATACACTTTAACGGCATGCCGGCCTTTACGCTGGCAATATCGGGCGTCCGCGACGCCAATATCGTCATGGTTGGACAAGCGGTCGAAGCACGCTTAGCGGAACTGGCGCCGCGAATACCATTAGGAATAGAGATACATCCGATTTATGAGCAACACAAAGTCGTCGATGAATCGATCGACGACTTCATCGTCAACTTGGCTGTATCGGTTTCGATCGTGATACTGTCGCTGTGCCTGATGATGGGCTGGCGAGTCGGTTTGATCGTCGGCGCGACGCTGCTGTTGACCGTGCTCGGCACGGTGTTCCTGATGCGCGTTTTTCATATCGATATGGAGCGCATTTCGCTTGGCGCGTTGATTATCGCGATGGGCATGCTGGTCGATAATGCGATCGTGGTTGCCGAAGGCATGCTTATCAATATGCAGCACGGCATGAACGGCAAGGATGCTGCAACCGTATCGGTCAAACGCACGCAGCTGCCTTTGCTCGGCGCGACCGTGATCGGCATCATGGCCTTTTCCGGCATCGGATTGTCGCCGGACGTCACCGGCGAATTTTTGTTTTCGCTGTTTGCGGTAATCGGGATGTCGCTGCTGCTGAGCTGGGTTTTGGCGATCACGGTCACCCCGCTGTTCGGGCACTTGTTCTTAAAGGTCGAGCAAACCGGCGAAGATCCTTATCGCGCATGGATTTATCAAGCCTACCGAAAAATCCTGACCGGCACCTTAAAAACCAGAGCCTTGACCGCATTGATTATGATCCTGTTGACTGCGGCTTGCTTCGCCGGTTTCGGCATGGTCAAGCAAGCCTTTTTTCCCGATTCCAATACCCCGCTGTTTTACATTCATTATCAATTGCCGCAAGGCAGCGATATCCGCTCGACCGAGCGCGATATCGGCGAAATCAACGCAATCATCCGCGCCAAACCAGACGTCGTTTCGGTGGCAAGTTTCATCGGACGAGGCGCCAGTCGTTATATGCTGACTTACGCGCCGGAACAACCGAACAGCGCCTATGGACTATTGATTATCCGTACCGAAAACCTCGACCCCATTCCCGCCTTAGCCGCAGAATTGAAAAGTGAACTGAGCGCCGCCTACCCCAACGCCGAAATCCGTACCGAACGACTGATGTTTGGCCCCGGCGGCGACGCAAAAATCGAAGCGCGTTTTTCAGGCCCCGACTCCGCCGTACTGCGCAGGCTCGGTAATGAAGCTTTGGACATCATGCGCGCCGATGGCAATCTCATCGATCTACGCACAAATTGGCGGCAAAAAGAACTGGTGATGAAACCGGTCTACAGTCCAGAACGCGCGCGCATCGCCGGCATCGGTTTGAGCGACTTGGCGCTGGCCTTGCAATTCGCCAGCACCGGCGTCCAGGCCGGCACTTACCGCGAGGACGACAAACAAATCCCCATCGTCGTTCGCCCGCCGGATGCCGAGCGGCGGGATGCCAAACAATTACGCGATCGCCTCGTTTGGAGTAATGCCGACCAATCCTATGTTCCGATCGCGCAAATCGCCGAGCGTTTCGAAACGGTCAGCGAGGATACATTGATACACCGACGCAACCGGGTGCGCACACTGACCGCTCAGGCCGACCCGCTACTGGAACTAACCGCCGATCAAGCTTTCCGCGGCATCCGCGCGCAAATCGAAGCTATCCCGCTACCGTCCGGTTATCGTTTCGAATGGGGCGGCGAATACGAAAGCTCGACCGACGCACAAACCGCGCTCAATGCTCAGATACCGGTCGGCTTCGTCGTCATGCTCATCATCAGTATTTTGTTGTTCGGCAAAGTGCGTCAACCGCTGATCATCTGGCTGGTCGTGCCGATGTCGGTCTGCGGCGTCGTGATCGGCTTGCTGATTTCCAATCAGCCGTTCAGCTTCATGGCCCTACTCGGTCTGTTGAGCTTGTCCGGCATGCTAATGAAAAATGCGATCGTACTGGTCGACGAAATCGACGCGCAAATCGACGAAGGCAAACACGGTCATACCGCGATCGTCGACGCCGGCGTTAGCCGTCTTCGCCCGGTATTCCTAGCCGCCGGCACAACGATACTCGGCATGATCCCATTATTAACCGACGCCTTCTTTGCCAGCATGGCAGTCACGATCATGGGCGGCCTAGCCTTCGCGACTGTACTGACACTGATCGCCGTACCGGTGTTGTATGCGTTGTTTTTTGGGGTAAAAGCCGAAGCGGCGGCGAAATAACTCTCTGCGGGACGGTTGCACACTTCGAAAAAGGACAAAGGCAACTTGAACGACGCCGGCTTTCCCTCACCTAGCGTTAGGTGAGGGACGACGAAGGCGTCGCGCCCACAAAAGATTTTTCTCTTGCGGAATGGAGTTGTAAATCCCGTCCCGTCAATGAACAAAAATCGAGGCTTCGGTTGCGTCCCTTATTCAGCAGAGATTAAGCGTCAAATGTAACAATTACCCAAACGCGGGGAAATTGACCGACACCGACCGCCTTCGATCACTTACCTTCCCTGCCTAACCCGCCAAGGCGCAAGCCTGGAGGTATTTACGATGAAAACGATTATCATGCTGCTTGTCGCGTTAATGTCTTACGTGCCGACCGCATCCGCTCAACAAGAGAATCCGGCTTTCAGTCAAGCCGAACTCGATCAAATGCTGGCGCCGATCGCATTATATCCAGACGTACTATTGTCGCAAATACTGGTGGCGGCCACCTACCCTTTAGAAGTCGTCGAAGCGGCCCGTTGGTCGGCAGCCAATCCGGGCCTCGAAGGCGAACAGGCTGTGACTGCCGTCGAACATCAAGCCTGGGACCCTAGCGTCAAAGCCTTGGTTGCATTTCCGGGAGTCCTAAACCGAATGAATGAAGACCTGAATTGGACGCGAGCGCTCGGCGACGCCTTTTTATTTCAAGAAGCGCAAGTCATGGGTAGCGTTCAGAACTTGCGGCAACGAGCCTATGAGGCGGGCAATCTCAATTCAACAAACAATGCGCGAGTCGTACGCGAAAATCAAGTTATCGTTATCGAACCTGCCAACCCTCAAGTCGTCTATGTGCCTTATTATAATCCACAGGTCGTTTACGGTTCATGGTGGTGGCCCGGTTACGCTCCTGTTTATTGGGGGCCGCCGCCCGGCATTCATTTGAATCTAGGTTTTAATTGGGGCTGGGGACGCGGCATCTTCGTATCGCCGGGATTTTTTTTCAGCAGTTTCGACTGGTATCGACGCCAGACCGTGGTAGTCCACCGCCGGCATAACTACTATCACAGGCCGCATTTCGTTTCAGGAAGACATATCCGTTACGCCGACTATCCTAGATGGCGGCATAATTCGAATCACCGCCGAGGCGTTGCCTATCGTCATGATTCGCTGCAGCGGCAATTCGGCACATCCAGACGTTCCGGTAACGGCTATGCCGATACCCGCCGAAATAAATTCGATCGCACCGATAACATAAACCGGCCTCAATCCGGGCGGCGCAACCATGGCTGGAACAGTTATGCAAACACTCAAAGTCATGGCGATCGATCAACGCCCCAAAGCACCGGACGGAGAAATAACCGCTCCGACACCGACAGAGTATCAACAAGAGAGCGTTGGCGCACTAATAGCACAAACCCGACCCCATCCGACCGGCGCAATCGAGATCGGAGCGGTTTTGCAACCACGCAAAGTCATGACGATCGAGCAACGCCCCAAAGCACCGGACGGAGAAATAACCGATCCGACACCGACAGAATGTCAACAAGAGAGCGTTGGCGCCAATCCAGCAACATTTCGCCAAACAGCTTGGCAAGCGATTTAAGTTCGCGCAATTCCGGCTCCAGCGCTCAAAGCGCTTCACCAGGCAATACCCGGAAACAAAACAGTAGCTATAGTCGTGACAATGTGCGACGCCGGGAATCTTCTTCGCGGCGAACAACCTCTGGTATCTCTTCAAACCGCAAAACCGGGAATTTTCCTGCGCAACGTCGCTCTAGCGCCCCTAACCGTGAAGCGAATCGAAACCAAGATTCCCGGCGTCAAATGTCTAGTGGGACAACTCTTCAAAATAGACGTGGCAGTTCATTCGGCCCATCGTCTCCAGCTGTTTCACCAGAACGTCAACGAACCCTCAATAACGGACGCGTAACGAGATCCGAAAGCCGACGTCAGAGTCCGTCTTTCTCAACGACTGTTAATCGCGATAGAGGCGGCGCATCGACAGGTGCGCGTTATCAATCCTCAAACAGTAACAATAGCCGCGGCAATTCAGGCAATTATTCCTCCGGCAGGTCATCCAGACGAAGAGAGTCATCGAATTCACGCTGATATACTTCATGGGTAAAATCTCGCATTTAGGTTTATCCTAAAAAAGCATTTCACCATGAAGATCATGAAGAATAAGAAGTTAATTCAATAACTTGTTATTCGTTTATATAGAACTTTCGTTCACCTAAGAGGATAGCAGGAATGTTTTGGCAATCTCTTAAAATACTTCATGAACTTCATGTGCTTCATGGTTAAACTGCCGAATTTAGGTTTATGCCAAACAATTCATCGCTTGGTATAAACCTAATCCGTAAAAATCAACCTACTTGTCAGTCGACGTTTGCTTAAACACCACATCGGCTTTCGTCCCACCCTTGCCTGGCGAAGTGCCGAGAAGCAGCTCCGCTTGATGTAAGTCGGCAATTTCCTTAACAATAGGAAGCCCTAACCCGCAACCATCTCCAGGACTTCCCGGAATTCGATAAAAGCGCTCGAAGATTTTATCCATTTCTGATGACGGTATACCCGGCCCATCGTCCTCGATAGTCAACGTAGGCGAAGGCCCCGGCTTAAGCCTTACGATTATGTTACCGTTCTCTCGTCCATAACAGACCGCGTTATCGAGAAGGTTGACCAACAACTCGCGAATTAAAATTTCGTTGCCATTGATATAAACTGGTTGTTTAGGACCTTCGAAACTGAGTTCGATATGATTTTGCAAAGCCTTAGGAACCCATTCGCTACTGACTTCCCTCACCAGCGTCAATAGATCGAACTTTGCCAATAGCAGTCCGCTTTCAATGGCCCCCGATTTGGCTAAGGCCAAAAGCTGAGAGATGATATGAGAAACCCTGTCGGCACTGCTTTGAATTTGCAGTAAAGCCGGCTTCATTGCCGCCATGTCATCTTCCCGTAACGCTCTTTCCGATTGCAATTTCAGCCCCGCTAGCGGCGTACGAAGTTGATGCGCGGCATTGGCGATAAAGCGTTGCTGAGAAGCGATCGCGCCGTCCAAGCGCTTCAACAAACCATTAATGGTATCGGTCAAGATCCGCACTTCGGCAAAAACATGTGCTTCAGGGATTGGACTCAAGTCTTTCGGGGAGCGCATGGCAATTTCATCGGCCAATTCGCGTAAAGGGTTCAAGCCTCGATAAACGGCCTTGCGCATATAAAAACCAATAAAAATCGCTAAAAAAATCGGCGGTATCAAATCGGCCAATAAAATATCCATCATCATGTTGCGGCGCTTATTAAGCGTCTCGGCAACATGCACGAATACGATTTCCGGAAGGTCTTTCCGCGCGACAAGGATAGAAACTCCTCGTACCGACTCGCCTCGAACCGTATCATTGAAAAAAACCGGCGCCGACCAATCGGTCGATTCATCGAAAGGTTCGGGAACGAAGCTATCTCCAGCGATCATGCCTTGATTTTCAGCGATGATTTTAAAATAAGTCTTGTCTAATTCATCCCATTTAAAAATAGTTAACGCAGCTGGCGGTAATTCAGCAACAATCAGATTATCACTAACTTTGATTTCCTGCACCAAAGAACCTGCAGAATCCAATAGCCATCGATCGTAAGCTTCATCGACATAATGCCGCGTAACGTAATAGGAACTGACGGCTTCAAATACGACAAACAACAAAACCGGCGTAATTAACCGAATCAATATTTCGGTTCTTAGCGTTCTATTTTGCTCCATCGCTACCCGTCTCCAGCAAGTAACCTAAGCCCCGTACGGTCCGTATAACGGCATCATAAGGTTCGATGCGTTTTCGAACGCGGTGCACATATACTTCGATCGCATTATCGGCCAATGCATCGCCGTCCGCCGACAAGCGCTGCGCGATACGGTCTTTGCAAACCACTTTGCCCGCTTGTAACAGCAAAATTTCGAGAACCGCCGCTTCACGAGCCGATAAAACCAGTAACTGCCCATCAGCGGAAACTTGATTATTTTGAGTATCGAGCGAAAGTCGACCCACTTCGATGGTATGACTGAAACCTCCATAACAACGCCTGATCAATGCGTGAATACGCGCTTCCAACTCCATTAGTTCGAAAGGTTTGGTCATGTAGTCGTCCGCACCTTGACGAATACCTTCGATGCGGTCGTTCATACTTTCCCGTGCCGTTAAAATCAAAATCGGCAATGAGATCCTACTGTTTCGAAATTTGCGCAATAATTCTAAACCGTCCATATCGGGCAACCCCAAATCCAGCACAATCAAATCGAAATCTTGTGCTTCAACTAATTGCTCGGCATACCGTCCGCTTTTGGTAGCGGTAACAACGTAGCCGGTTTTTTTAAGCGTATGAATCAATCCGTCGGTAAGAACTGAGTCATCTTCAATCAATAAAATATTCATATAGTTAAAGCATAAACAAAACGATAAAGCGAAAACGTAAAAAAAGTCCATCAAACAGCCAAATAAGCCAGAATCTTTTTTACCATTACATAACAACGACCTACAACATCGCCACAGTTCCTATACAACGATTATACACTGGACGGGCATGCTCACCCTTCTCTACGCAACTCCGCAGAGATTCTTGAAACAATTATCGAGGAAAAGTTCATAATGAAATACGGAAAATTTTCGTATTCGACTCTTTATAGCTTATAGCTATCATGAATCAATCAACTTAGAAATATGCTCACAAAATAATAACTACTAAAAGTATTCCCTTTTGACCGAAAAACTGTCTAAGAATAAAAAGTATGGGATATTTCTACCGAGGACCGCCGTGAACCCGGCACCTAAATTATCCCAATTAGTTAATCATAGCCAATGGACTATGGAATTTAGGTGTTGGATGAACTCATCCATGGGGGCTTGCCGGCAGCTCGAACGCCGGGGATGGCGTGAATGCAGATTTTGCAGCAGCAAAAATCTATCCAGCTTGTTTCCAAGCTTTCTTCGCTACTACGGCCTCTGCTGACTTCTCCAAAACTCTCATTCGGGAGATCTTCTTAGATTTTGCTTGCTAAAACTTTCTGACCGTGCCACCAAGCTCTAACTGATGCGTCTTTCGGTAACGGTTGGATTTCGTGCTCCCTTGCACACTCATCGCCCGCACCCGGTCTCGCTGCTTGTTCGTGTTCCTAGAGTCGTGTTTTTGCTACGCGCTTCTTTCAGACTGTCCTCATGGCTTCCCCCTTGCTTTTCGCTACGATTGTCGTTACTGCTTCCGGTTATCTCCTTTCAGATAATGCCCTCTGTGTCAGTCCAATTCACCGGAATCATCCGAGAGTTCATCCCAGTGGATTCCGGCCCTAAAACAGGCTTGGTTTTTGACGGTCTCAGCAATACAAGTTGGGGAACGGTCCCAAGTTTCGAGCGCGTCGAGCAAATGATCGATGAAATTCATAGTGATTTTCCTCTGTGATATAAACGTAGTAGTAAGCCGATGGCCAAAAGACTCAGGAGGCCGAGCAGTATCAAAGGTTTGAAATAGAACAGTAAGCCAAACCCCAAAACGCCGAGCCAACGGGTCGAGTCGAAGGCCAAGCACAGCAAGCCGATAGCCAGCAAAGTGGTGAGTGTCATGGAAGTTTCCTTGAGGGTACGAAAGGGTCGGTATTCGGTCGGAATTGCTCCGCCGCTTCGGAACGTGACCGAAGAACCCTGGTAGTTCGTGGGATGATGCTGGCCGGGTATGAGAGACCCAGTGAATTCAACTACCCTTGTGGTTCTTTCTTGGCTTTCGCTGACTTGACTGGTTTTCCTTCGGATTGGGCATCGATCAAGGCTTGCATCTGCGTCGTGAAGCGCTCGAAATCGCCGCGTTCATAGCCACGTTTACTCGCCTTCGAGCGAACCGCCAAACCTTCCTTCAGCATCACCGCAAGCAGGAACGCAGGCGTATTATTGGATTTACCCTGGAATAAGCCTCGAAGTGCATGTGAGGTGAACGGTCCTATAAGCTTGCCCAGGATATTCTCAATTTCAGCCAGCGCGATCCATTCTTTACTGAACAGACCGCCAGCGCTGTTATCGGCCACGCGTAAATAAAGCCGGTTGTCTTCATCAATACCGACGTGATAAGTCAATGTCGATTTACCGGACACTGACGGGCATTGATTAACGACCAGGTTGTGGAAGTCTTTTTTCTCGGTAGGATTTTTCATGGTGTGCTCCTAGTTTTACGTTATGCGAAGGGTTGTCCTTCATATATGATGGTCAAAATGTCGAAAGCTTGAATCGGACACGCGTTTGCTCCATCGCGAAGCGTTCGGCCTCCTCTCGCGTCAGACCGGCTTCATACTCGGCAATCCCTGCTCTTTCTTCGAAATACTCGCGTGCGTCATCATCCAGGCTTTCGACGAACTGATTAACTTCCGCACTGAGCGGCTTTGGATGGGATGATTTGGACATGATGGAACTCCAGATTTTCTATTCGGAAAACTCAGTGCACATAGCCAGGATCGCTTCGTCGATTCCTTGGAGCTTTGGCACGATCAGGACCACGGCAAAACCGCCGTCGTTGACGATGTACACCGCCTCGAAAAATTCGCCGTGATCTTCAAGGTATTCGAAATCCGGCATGAACTCCGGATCGCCGTAATGCGCATCGCTGAACAGGCTTTTCAACGGGGCATATCCCGTCGCCGTTTCGATGTGTTCCGAGGTATCGCCGGGCTCCAACACGATGAAAAAGCCGTGTTCGTCCGGATCATACGGCTCCGGCTCGCAGATGGCCCGGAAGCGTTGCCGTAGGAAGACCTGCAATGCAGGCGTGGTGACCCGCTGCAGGTCGTGGGGACTTCGCAGAATGATCATGAGTGCTCTCCTGTGGTGGGTGGTAGATTAATGGGGGTTTAGGGGGGTGATGGACAAAAAAAAGCCCCGAAGGGTCGCTTCGAGGCTCTGGGTGTTGAATTGAGGTCACCAGGACTATTTCAAAATAACTTACAGGTTGAGTTTCCTGGGAAGTTGGTTTGGCTCAAACCTGACCTGACATTTGTAAAATGTAATGACAATCAAATCGTACAATTTGGTGAACATCCGGTTTCGGCCATTACCCGCCGGTCGGGGTAACTATCCAATTTCAATAGTTAAGGCATCCTTTTGCCCAGGCGACTGTCCGGTATTCGGCGAGCAAATTTACATTATCACTGCGCTACTACGGCCAGGAAAAGACAGACATTGGTTTGCGGTGAACGACTGGTTGTCTTGATGAAGCCGTCATTCGAATCGAAACGAAAAGTTCAGCAGTTTACGCCCTTTTGATTAAAAATCCGTCTACTTACAATCCATAGGAACCTAATGTTTAAAGGCTTTTTGGCGTTTTTGAGTTACAAGTTCTCTCGATCGAAGGGGAATAGTATCAGCGCATTCAGCTGGATAGTTATGCTAACTGTGTTTGTTGAAGATTGGTTTTTTTCAAAAAAAAAGCCGGATAGTTGGTTTGGAGCTGTGGTTAATGGTTTGGTTCTGCCGAAATACTTGGACACTAAAATTGATATTTTTTGAGGGAGAGCGAATTTTGGTTTTGTTCTGTCAAACGGTGTTGTACGCTTTGACTATAATGCGTAATTTCAAGTATCACGAATAAACAAAATGGAGTAAGGATTTGGAAATTAAAATTTGGGATGGAGGCTTACATGCCCAGGAAATAGATGCTATCGAAAAAATAAAGAAAACATTTTCCCCTTCTCAAACGTCGAATAGTAAAGGAAAATCAATGTTTCCCTGGAAGGGTTATGCAGGCTTTCGTTTTGTTGATAGTACAGGGTATGAAGGGGAGTTTGACCTAGTCATTGTAACGCACTGTAATGTGTTGATTATTGAGCTAAAGGACTGGAATAATGGAGAGGTGAGGTCAGAAGGAGACAAGTGGTATAAAAATAGTTATTTAATGGGCCGATCACCGGTTAGTGTTACGCGCAATAAAAAATTTCAACTGGAAAATAAGCTAAAGCCATTAAAGCATAAGTTTACCAATAAGGGATATTCACCTTTTGTGCATTTTTTTGTGGTGATGACTGGAAATTCAGACTTTCAAAAGCTATCAGAGGCTGAACTTCATCATACTGTGGGCTTAGATGAATTTCTTAAGCTTGCCGATAAAAATAAATTTAACGCTAAATTTAAACCTCACCCTGACGCACAGGTGCTTAACCAAGACTTTGACCTATTTGACGAGTTATTTCTAGGTAAATATACCGCACCTAAACAAATTAGGGTAGATGGATACAAAGCTAACGAGCTTATTTTTGAGCATCCGAAAAAGGTTTATAAAGAGTATCAAGCAGTCTCTGAGGTGTCCAAACAGGATGAAGCATTACTCAGAATATGGAATTTCAATAAATTAGAGGGGGTAAAGGCTAATACTCCTGATGGGAGATTTGATATTGTCTCTCGTGAGCGTGAAGTCCTGCAATTTATAAAGCATCACAATCATGATTTGTATAAGCATTGTCTTCGCTCCCTTACGAGTGTGCAAAAAGATGATGTAACAGTCGAATATAGTGAGGTCTATGAGCTTCCACCAAGTCATGTCAGATTTAATGAGTTTATCGGAAAATATGGTCCAAATTTTTCTGATATTGACAGGATCAATCTCATAAAACTATTAATTGCTAAGTTTGCAGATCTTCATGAAATAAAGGTTGCACACAGGGATATTGGCGATCATAGCTTATGGATTTCTCCTGCCAAAGAAGTGGCACTTTCAAACTTTATTTCAGCTTATCATCAACCCGCTGGAACGGTGGGTGATTATCGTAAATTTCTATCTGTTAATAACGGACTTGGAATAGAGCATCAACAACCTAAGGAAAAAGTTACTCCTTACCAGGAAGATATTCGTGCTTTAGGTTTGATTTCTTGGCACATACTTTCTGATCAACGTATTTCAAGGAAAAGCTTGGATACAGTTACTGAGCAGTTGAGAAAATGTGATCTTTGGTATGTACCAGTACTACTATGCGCGATCGAGAAGCAATTATATTCTAATGCTGGTGAGATGTTTGACGCATTAAAGCAGGCAGAACCCACTAGAGATGGGGCTTTTGCTTTTGATGATGCTGAACTTGAATCATATCAACGTACTATCAATCATTCTCGACAGTTTAGGGAGGATGGGCAATTTCTTGTCGAAACAGATGAAAAAGAAGTTTATTTATCAAATGGGCAATTAGTAAAAGCATGGCTCAATGTAAGTCCATCAAAAGATGATCCTGCTTTAGGATATAAAGTTCTGCATTTCTTGCGACAGATCGAAAAAATCTGTTCAGTGGCCCCGGATTACCTCCCTAACATCCATGAATTTGGCATCGCGACTAAGTCTTCAAGTTTATTTCTCGTAACAGATAAAGCAGAAGGAGATCAATGGGATCATTTGTCACTCAATGCTGAAGAAAAATTTCTACTTATTGAACGACTTATTGCAGTTATTGAGCACTTGCATGGATTAGGAATGGCTCATGGTGATATACACCCCGCAAATATTATTGTCAGCCGAGTAGATGATGATTTTCGCATTACGCTGATAGATATACCTGATTTTTCGGCTGATCTAGGCGAGGTAAAAAATCATCGTTACAGTCCAGACAATATTGATAGTTGTACTGCTATTGAGCGCGATATCTTTGCCGTGATGCGCTTGAGTATTGAATTACTAGGTATAGAGTGGGGGAAGCCATCACAAGACTACCCTCTTATTGCTGAAGCGGTTCAACAAGAGGTTTCTGATACATTGTATGGCTTTAAAGATTTAATAAGGTTTAGACAAGCATTCAAAGAGCCCCAGATAGACTCTAAATGCGCAGTCGATATTGGTATTCGTGGCAATTTCGCGCCTATTACTATTTATCCTGATAATGGGCATTTATATTTTCAAATTGAAAAAAGCAATAAAAAAGCGACTGATGTTCGTGTTCGAATAATAGGTATCGGGGGAAGTGTTGATTTAATTTATAGCTCTTCTGAAAAAGGATTTATTGTAGGATTTGAGCCAAGAAGTCGTGACTCTGTCAGTGCTAGAGATGCAGAGAATAGCCAACTAGAGCTGGATTTTCCGATAAAAATATCTCCAAGATCAATATGCAATTTAACTGATTTATCAAATAAATTAGTCGGAAATGAGGCTTTTTTCAGAGCGGTGGAGTTAGTTCTTAATCCAGAGAAAAAATTAATGTCTGATGCTCTAACAGAGCAGTTGAAGCAGGCATTTGCAGAATTAGAAAGTAAGCCTGATTTTGACCAAGCAAATGATCTCGAAATTAGTGTATCTAAACTTTGGCGGGCGATATTAGATACAGAGATAGAGTCACACCCATCTATTGAAGTCGCTGGAGATATAGTCGAAGTTCAAGACAACTATAACGAACTAATTATTCCCTATCACTCGGATATTGACGTTTTGGGTGAATTTGATAAGTCTGATTGTATTGAAGTATTCAAACAAGATGGAGATAGGGAGGTTCTTCTTGGTGAAGTTGTTTTAAAACGGTCTTCATTAAATGAAGTCCGCGTAACAAAAATAAGACAACAAATCCGTAACCTCAAAGATGGGGAAACGGTATTTTTTAGAACGAAGCAAGATCAAGCTTCATTCGCTAAACGCAAGGCTGCTTTAGAACGATTACTAAATCGAGAAGGCCTAATTAGTAATCTTGCTGAATATTTTGACTCATCAAGTGAAATTCTTGCTACAGAATATAATATTGAGATCACCGATTCTGATTTTTCTCGTTACGATCGCGATGATGATCAGGGTAATCAAATAAGTTTGAATAAAGCGCAGCGTGATGCTTTTACCAAGTTACTTCAACATGGGCCTTTATCTCTACTGCAAGGTCCACCAGGTACCGGTAAAACAGAGTTTATCGCTGCCTTTGTCCATTTTTTGATTGAAAAGAAACAAGCAAAAAGAATTTTACTGGTTAGTCAGTCTCATGAGGCGGTTAACACCGCCGCGGAGAGGATTCGTAAGCATTGTACTCGATTAAATACTTCATTGGATGTAGTCAGGTTCAGTAACCGTGAAGGTGCTGTATCGTCAGGGCTAAAAGATGTATTTTCTAGTGCTTTAGTCAGTGAAAAAAGAGAGTTGTTTAGGGCTGAAGTAAAATACCGCGTACAAGCATTAAGTCAGGCATTGGGGCTTCAACCCGATTATTTATCTGAATTGGTGAGCGCTGAACTGAAAATATTTAAGCAAATTGATAACTTTTGGTTCGAAATGGAAGCTTTATCACAGTCAAAAATAGAAGAAGATAAACAACTGATAAAAGAAGTTATTGTCGAATTAGATTACACCATAAGGGAAACACTTGCTAATCAATACGGCATAGAAATTTCTGGTGCTTCTGATCTGTCTAAAGTAAAGCAAATGATTGTTGATAAATTAAATAGCGATTATGGTATTAGACCTGATGAAGCCACGAGAGCCCTTGCTTTAGCTAAAGTGTCTAGAGATATGCTCGATGTGTTAGAAACTGAGCGTGTTAATTATGACGAATTTTTTGCTAGGTCTCGGCAATTGGTTACCGGAACATGTGTTGGAATCGGACAGCATCACATTGGCATTCAAAGTAACCAATATGATTGGGTAATCATTGATGAAGCAGCGCGGTCAATTGCAAGTGAGTTAGCGATTGCAATGCAGTCTGGAAGTCGTATCCTGCTGGTTGGCGATCATCATCAGCTACCTCCATTATATTCGGATGGACATAAGAAAGCACTGGCAAGAAAGCTAGGTATAGCGGCTAAAGAAGCAGATTTAGATACGGTATTACAAAGTGATTTTGCCAGGGCTTTTGAATCGCCCTATGGTCATCAAGTAGGGGCCGCGCTGCTAACACAATATCGAATGGCACCGCCAATAGGGGATATTGTTTCTGAAACTTTTTATCATGGAAAGCTCCAGAATGGGGATAGA
Source organism: Methylotuvimicrobium sp. (assembly GCF_050611805.1). Classification (NCBI taxonomy): domain Bacteria; kingdom Pseudomonadati; phylum Pseudomonadota; class Gammaproteobacteria; order Methylococcales; family Methylococcaceae; genus Methylotuvimicrobium; species Methylotuvimicrobium sp. The sequence goes on along the minus strand of NZ_JBNGHF010000017.1, from coordinate 71,502 downwards.
AACATACCCGATATATATCACTGCGCTCCAGAAGAATTAAGACAAGTCGCTACTTGGTTAGATACATCATCTCTTGGTAAAAAATGTCATCATAAGAGTGACAGAGGTACCAGCATATATAATCGTTGCGAAGCTGATTTAATTATTGACCTTCTAAAAAAAGTTTCTGAGATACAGGAATTTGTTGATTTGTTGAAGTCTACTATTAAAGAAGGTGAACCTGCTTTAGGTGTGATTTGTATGTATGGTGAGCAAAATCGGCTGATTAGGCAAAAGTTTAAAGAAGTACATTGGAACGATGATTTCAAAAAGTTAGTAAAAATTGGTACAGTCGATAGTTACCAAGGGAAGGAGAATCGCATAATTATTCTTTCGGTAACTCGATCAGATAAAGATCAAACGCCAGGATTTTTGAGAGCTTCAAATCGAATTAATGTTGCCTTATCCAGAGCTATGGATCGGTTACTTATTGTGGGGGCTTCTGATATGTGGCGCAGCCGAAATAAAGAGCTACCACTTGGAAAAGTCTTTAAGTTTATGTCCGATAAGGAACCTAATTCAGGTTATAAGTTTATTAATGCCAAGGAAGTAAAATAATGGATACTAAAGCTGACATTAATACTATTTATCATGAGATTGATTTTATAGTTCCTGTCCATCGCTTTAATATACGGTTTTCTTATGTAACAAAGAAAGGTTTGCCATTTATTCGTGAATTTTTTCTAAGATTATTACATATATCTCCAATGATGCCTTCTCAGTTGGGCACATATTTTGGTTTCTCAAGGCTAGAGCTTGATGAGGCGATATCTGATTTGATGGAGAAAGGTGATCTTCAATTCTCTGAGTCTGGGCAAGCAATGTTAACACCTCAATCAAGCGCTTATTTTGTGAGGTTGGGTGATTCACCTCAGTTATCTGCTGTTTTGGAGACTGGTACTACATTGGCATTTGAATTGAGTAGTTTTAATTGTATTGGGCAAGATCGAACAAAAGATCGATGGAGACCTGGAATAGCGTTAAAAGTAAGTAATGAGTCGGTTGCGATGAGTGAACATCTAGCTAAGAAACATTTTCAAAGTCAATTTTATGAAATTTTAGATAAAGGATATCTTCGACATCTTCGTGATGAGGATTCTCATCGTCCAAATATTTATACAATCAACTCTGTTAATAAACGAGGAAATGAACCTTTACGGCTTACTAATTACTTTTCAATTGATGCCGAGGGTAAGCCAATAGAGCGAGATAATTTTGAAAAGCTAGATGATTCATCTGCTGCACATGAACTGATTACTAATGCGATTTTTGAGGCCCAAAAACCAACTAATATCTCTCAAGTTGCCTTTGCAATGGCAGATTTAGGCGACAATTGGACTCGAAAACTTTTTAATGCTAATTCTATTAATATTGATGCATTTACAGATGCGAGATTAGCAACAATGCAGGATGATGCTCTTCCTGTACCTTTTATTGGACCGATTTATGTTGCACAAAATTGGAAATTAGTTTCAGAAAAAATTGATGCTGCGGTTAAGAAGCAAAGTAAAACGAAAAAATCTTCTGGTAGGGATTTAACCTGGATTGCTCCATCGGATGGTTTTTGGGGGCAAAGTATTCGGTTAAACAGTTGTTTGAGTGAATTAATATCTGAAGCATCGACAACAGGAAAGCAACCTTATCGAGCTTATACGCCAAAGTTATTTTTGCCTTTATGCGAAAATGATGACCGAGCAGTTAGTCAGTGGAAAAATGATTTAGGTGAATATTACTCTCATTCATATGGGCTTATTGAGGGCTTTCTTGATGGTAATGTTGAAATCATGCTGTTACCAGAAGAATTTGTTGTTGTCTGCTATCACATATCCTGGAAAGAGGCTTTGCCAGTTACAATGCCAGTTGGTTTTATGTCGACTGACTTAAAACTTGTACAAAAAATTGAAAAAATTGCTAATAAATACATTGATGGTATTGCATCCTTTGAAAAGCCAAATAATTTGGGGCCGTTAGAAAACATATCTACGAGCAATAAACACAAAGGGCAAAAAAACTAACATTAATTGAAAAGCTGGCAAAACAATATAAAGAGAATCCGCAAGGTATTCGGAATAACTTAGAAATGCAGGTGATCTGTTTGGGGTGTGGATGTGCAAATAGTGGGCATGCAGGCCATGGTGGAGAGGGAAATCGTAAATGCTTAGATTGTGATGACGAATGGTATGCAATGCACTGTTGGAACTGTAAAGTAAATTATGTCGATAGTCGGGATCCAGACATAAAACAATGTGATAGCTGTGGCTGGTGGATATGTCTAGACTGTAATTCTTGCAATCCTGATTGTTTGAGAATTGTTGAATGAGAACACTATAGTTGGTTCGACTAGAACTAACTTTCCGCTTTCTCTGAGTATACTGACATTCGGTAATCCGGAGTGAATAACTGGTGTGGGTCGGTTGAACTCAGTGACGAATGGCCGCTTTCAGGAATCGGAATTTCATTGACCGCTTTTCGGCGATGAATCTGAGGAGCAGACGGTCGCCAGGCGACCCGTTGCTGCCTATCGTCTATAATGCTTCAATGTCGGCAATGGATCATTACCAGCCGGTACAGATGAGAATCAGAAGGAAAATCCACGGCTAATCAAAAAGTTAGTATATCAAAGCGGGTTTTTGGATACTGTTAACAGCTTATACGGAACCTGAAACAGCATCGAGTCATTGTCCACGTTCTATCCAAAGTCGGCAATAATGAAAAGACTGAATTGACCGATGCAACAAGCTGCGTTTCAAGAAGCCGGTTAATATTTTACTGAAAATTGGACTTACAATTATGCCCAGTACAATTCAATCTGACCTTATTACCGTTTCTCAAACTGAAATAGCAGGTTCTCGAAGTCCTGCAAGGTTTGCATATCAAAGAAACTGGGCGCTAGCGGAACTGATTGAATACCACTTAGAAGGCAGGGACTATGTATTTGCCTTTGAGTTCCACGACGACATATTGATCCTAGATTCCGAGGAAGCTCCATCTAACCTGCAATTCGTTCAAGTAAAAACCAAAACAACCGGGCAAAAATGGTCTATCCATGATCTCACCAAGTCTGAAAAGGGCAAGAATGGAAGTCCGAACAAGCTTTCAATAATCGGTAAGCTTTACGAAAATAAAAAAAATTTCACCGGACACAGTAGCCAATTACGGTTTGTTACCAATGCTTATTTTTCATTTACTAACCCTGCACCTGTTACAACCGCAGATCAACTAGATAAGAAAACCCAAGACAAAATAACCAACGCGGTTCAAGTACAGCTTGGAACTATCACAGTCGATTTAAGCAGCCTCCAACTGGAACAAAGCGCCCTAAGCGTTGAGGATCATGAAAATCATATTCGAGGAATTCTGCATAACTTCTTTGAAGAGCTATTTGGAAGCGAACACAATATCCCTGTATCACCTTGGTATCAATCAATATCTGACCAAATTAGAGTCAGAAACAATTATCCGTCTGATCGAATAAAATCCTTCGACGATTTTATTCGCAATAAATGCATTACAAAATCCGAAATAGAGGATTTTGTTCGGCGAGTACGTCGCTCACGTAATAGTGGTGATAATTGGGATATCATCAAGTCTCAATTACAAGCTGAAGGTACTGCGCTGCAAGAATTAATCAAAATTCAGCGTAGCTGGAAAAAGTACACCACAGACCGGCTAGATTACGAAAACAAAGCTCTAAGGTCTCTTGAATGCGACATTGCTAATGTGGTGAGCACTATCTCATTAGGAGATACTCCTGCCTTAAAAGATGTGATTTCGAGCGTTAGAAAAAGAATCTTAAAAAAGCTAGAAAAAGTGGCGAGCATTTTTGATAGCCACTACGTAGACTCCATCATTCTGTGGCAATACTGTGAACAATTATAATTTTAAAAAACTTGTAAGGCATTTACGTAAAAATGGAACGAAACCAGCTACTGATAAAGCAACTAACAATCCTATCGATACCGGAAAAATCCGCAAAAACAGTGACGTTCCACCCGAAAAGGAACCTGATAACAGGCAAGAATGATGTAGGAAAATCCTCCATTATCAAGTCTATCTACCACTCGCTCGGAGCTGACGTTCAATTCGATAATGTTTGGGGAAAAGCTGACGCTATTAGCCTGCTGACATTTTCATACGATAATAAAGATTACAAGGTATTGCGTTCTAGAGATCATTTTGGCTTATTTGATATACACGACAATCTACTACAATCTTTCGACAGTATTATCAAAGGCCTTTCACCTCACTTTGCAAAACTATTTAACAATAAATTACAGCTCAAACAGTCACAAACAAACCGAAGAATACCTGCTTCACCGGCTATTCAGTTTCTACCATTTTATATAGATCAGGATAAGAGTTGGACAAAGCCGTGGGATTCATTTAAAGGCCTCGGTGTATTCAGCTCATTCAAACGGGACCTAATCAACTTTGTTACCGGTATACGTCCCAACGAATATTTCCTTTTGTCTGAGAGAATAGATCAACTTTCAGCCACACTAACTACACTTAGAAATGAATCATCTGTACTTAGCTCTGCAAAAAAAACCGTTGAAAAGCATTTGCCAAAGGCCACGTTCGACATCGACATCAAGGCCTTTAAGAAAGATATAGACCGACTTCTTGTTAAGCTTGAAGCGCTGAAAAACAAGGAAAATGAGTGCCGCGAAAACCTTATCAAGCAAAAGAATAAAGAAGTATTTATCGACAATGAGATTGCCCTTGTCAGCAAATCTATTCGTGAAATCAATAAAGATTATGAGCATTCGCTAAATGACCTTGAAAGGGAAATTACCTGCCCAACTTGTAATGCAATCTATGAAAACTCAATGGTATCAAGGTTTGGGCTCTTAGAGGACATCGACACATGTCGCAGCCTTCTTTCCGACTATTTAGAAGAAAAGAAAAAAATAGCAAAAGAAGTCGCCAAACTAGAAAATCAGCTTAATCTACAGATTGCCAAGGTTCGCGAAATCACAAGCATACTCAATGAGAAAAAGGGAAAGGTTCGTCTAAAAGATCTCATTCAAAACGAAAGCTCAAAACAGGTTAAAGAAATTTTTAATCGAAGTCAGAGTAACTACAGTATTCAAATAGGTGAAATCGAAGAGCAGAAATATAGTCTTGAAAATGATCGTTCAAAATTGAACAACAAGGAGCGTCAACATTCAATTATCAGGAGGTTTAATACACTCATTGATCTTTTTTTAATAAAGCTGAATGTTCACACCATAAATTCTGATGAATTCAGTGACATTCCTTTATCAGTAAAATCCCAAGGCAGCGATACCCCACGAGCTTTGCTGGCTTATTACTACGCTATTCTATTCACCTCCAAAGAGTTTACATCTCTGCCACTATTTCCTCTGGTTATTGATTCTCCAAACCAGCAGGATCAAGATGCTATAAACAGAAACAAAATCATCAAGTTTATTTTTGACAATACACCTGATGACTACCAATTAATTCTAGGTACTGTTGATTTACATGGTATTGAATACGATGGACATATCATCTCTCCAACGAACAGACTAAAACTATTAGATAAAGATGAATTTGAAGACAGCTATAATGAGGTAGCCCCTCTATTAGACCGTCTACAAGCTAGGTTAATATTTGAACGCAGCTAATGGAAGAATTGTCGAGCTTATTACCAGCTAATGCACGTGGAGTCAGTTATGTTACGATAGAAATATAGGCGCAACGACACCAATAGAAAAAGACTTAGACCACTTCTTTCTTGATGCATTGACAGTTATTGAAAACAGCGAAAGGAAGCTTAAGGACAGGAATATAGTTATCGGCCAGACAAAAACAGTGCTTATTGTCCATAATGCAAGATAGACCGTATCTGCTTTGTGATTACTGACTGCTCTGAAAGCCTCTTAAGACATTGATTTGGCATTGCTCATTGTCAGCTTCTGGCCGACTGCCGGAGACCACGAAAGGCTGCTTCGTAGAAGCGAAATCCGAAAAACGATGTTTGGGCATGCGACCGCTTTGGAGAAAGTCGTATGACGGGTTTGGGTCGATGGCGGTCTTTCGGTATCCGATTTGATTGCGATTAATTTGTATCAATTTCAGATTGAGTTTAAGTCAGTACAGTTTATAGCGTCTTCCCGTCCGGCGTCCTTGATCATCGAGCTCCTCACCGTCCTTCAAGCGAATATAGCCTTTCTCATAAAGAACTCTGCCCTGACGATCCAAACGATAAGCATTTCCCTGTCTGATAACGAGATCCCGCTCCGGATCCCTTCGGCCTTTTGCATCGTAGGCCTCAATCCTTTTATCTCTTGCAACAGCATCGTTGACGGGTAACAATGCGCTCATCAGTAAAGCGGCAATAAAAATCTTTAAAAACTGCATACTCCATCTCCCGTGAATAGTCTATTGTTGTTGATTCGCGACCATTTGCGTAAGTGGATCAGGTCTGCCTCCCTTTCTTTCTAATATAGACCCCGTTCGTACAAAACTTTACCTGGGCGTTTATCATAAATCAAAAACCTGACGGCTTTTTTGTAGCGGGTAACGGCCATAATTTGACCTTCAGCATTGGTAATCCATAGTTTCCATAGCCGACGTTAACGCAAAGCTCACCGGCGGTAATGGAACGCCTTGTTAACTCCAACCTGACCGAGCAAACATCGCCTTCAGTATAAATCCTGCTGAAACCCCACAAACACTTCCCGAATGTGCTTCACCTCGCCCAGTTCGTTAACGGCATCGTGGAGGCTGTGGTATTTCAGCTCGATCAGCTGCGGCAGTTTTTCCAGATCCAATTCACCGACACCGCGTTCAACATAGTGGCCGAGCACAAACTGAAGGAATTCCTGTTGCGGGTAATCCTTGTAATGGCTAAAGATAGTCGCGCGATGCGATTCGACACGCTCGGCGCGGCTGAGCGGCGGCTGATTAAACGCAATATAGGCGAGCACATCATAGAGATCGCTTTTCTCGGCATGGATCATGTTGCCGATTTCCCGCAACTGCTCCATGCCGTAGCCACGTTCTTGCAGTCCTTCAAGCAGTTTCTTGCGGGTTTGTGGCTGGCCCCAAAGTCTGCGTAGTTCATCTTCGTTTTTGAATAATTCCGGCAGTTGGCCAAACAGTCGCTCGACAAATTGCGCGGCTGACAGGGGTTTTCCATCCGGCCCCCAGAAGCTGGTGGAACTCATGTATTGAATCAATCGTTCTTTGCCATCGGCCAGCTTGACCTTCACTTTAACCGTCTTCTTACAGACACAAGGAGATTCACCGCAGTCAGGACAAGGTTCCGGCTCCGGCCGATCGCACTCACACGGGGTCCGGCCGCATATTTTGCAGGGCTCGGGCGGTGTTACCGCGCAGGTACAGGGAATATTGCCGCAGCGCTTGCAGACTTCCGGCTCCAACGGCTCGCCGTCCCACTCCGGGTCGTTGAAGTGCTCATAAGCCTTTACAAAATCATAAATGGTGAAATAGTCCTTGCCGTCGAACAGGCGCGTGCCGCGACCGATAATCTGTTTGAACTCGATCATCGAGTTTATCGGGCGCAACAGCACAATATTGCGGATATTACGCGCATCCACTCCGGTGGAGAGCTTCTGCGATGTCGTCAGAATGGTGGGGACGGTTTTTTCATTATCCTGAAACAGGCGCAGAAAACGCTCGCCCTCGGCGCCGTCATTGGCGGTTACCCGCACGCAGTAATTCGGATCGCTACCGGTTTTATACTGGTTAATCAAATCCCGCACGGCCAGGGCATGTTCCTGGGTGGCGCAGAACACCAGCGTCTTCTGGTTCGGGTCAATCATGTCCATAAACAGTTTCACCCGGTAGGCTTCCCGCTCTTTAATCTCGATGACCCGGTTAAAGTCATCTTCGGTATAGCGCCGGCCTTCTTCTATTTCGCCTTCAATGAGAGTGTCATCCGGTGTGTACACATAATCATCCAGCGTGGTGGCAATCTGCTGGACCCGAAACGGGGTAAGGAAACCGTCGTTAATGCCTTCTTTCAATGAATAGACATACACCGGCTCGCCAAAATAGGCATAGGTATCGGCATTGTGTTTGCGCTTGGGCGTGGCGGTTAAACCCAGCTGCACGGCGGGCGAGAAATACTCCAGAATGCCGCGCCAGTTGCTCTCGTCATTGGCACCGCCCCGGTGACATTCATCGATAATAATCAAATCAAAGAAGTCCGGCGGATATTCGCCAAAACTGGGCAGGGAATTGCCTTGGCTATCCTGGCCCGACATAAAGGTCTGGAAAATGGTAAAAAAGAGGCTGCCGTTTTTCGGCACTTGGCCTTTCTTGCGAATGGTTTCCGGATCAATGCGGACCAGCGCATCTTCCGGAAAGGCGGAAAAGCTGTTGTAGGCCTGATCGGCCAGTATATTGCGATCCGCCAGAAACAGAATACGCGGCCGTCGATTGGGCTCGCGGCTTAAATTCCAGCGGCTGTGAAACAGTTTCCAGGCCAGCTGAAAGGCAATCGCGGTTTTACCTGTGCCGGTGGCCAGCGTCAGCAATATGCGTTGCTCGCCCTCGGCGATGGCTTCCAGGGCGTTATTGATCGCATTGTGCTGGTAATAACGCGGCTGCCAGAAACCGCCCTTGTCTTCAAACGGCACTTCGCCGAAACGTTCACGCCAGGGATTCGGTTTGGCGAAGGTCAGCGCCCATAGCTCATCGGGCGTGGGGTAGCGATCAACATAGCCTTCCTTGCCGGTGTGCATGTCAATCTGATAAATGCCGGCGCCATTGGTGGAATAGGTAAAACGGGTTTGCAGGCGCTCGGCATAACGTTTGGCCTGTGCCACGCCCTCGGTATCGGCCAGGCTTTGCTTTTTCGCCTCGATAACGCCAAGCTTCTGGCCTTTGTAAAACAACACATAATCGGCAATATCCTGCTTGCCGCGCTTGCCCGCGCCCTGCAAGCGCCCCAGGGTAATCACCTCACGCCGCACCCGGCTGCCTTCCACCACGCCCCAGCCGGCGACTTTTAACGCGGGGTCGATCAGTTCGGAGCGCGTCTCTGCTTCATTAAGGCCTGCTTCGATCATGCCACGGCCTCGTCTATCAGTTTGTCAGGCTTTGAGGTTAATTCGCCGGAGAAGGCTTTTTGTAGTAGGGATTGTTTGAGTTCCTTTAGGGAGCTGAGCTTTATTTTATAACTATCTTGAAGTCTTTTGGTTTCTACTGAAAGTTCATCAAGCTTTTCGACGACGTTATGTTTTATATCTTCATCAGGAAACGGAATCTTAATTGAGTTCAATGATTTTTGATTAAGCTTTGGCTGAGCCATGCCACTTATGTAATGCGAAAGTGATATAGAGTTCAAGTAATACTCGACAAACTTCTGAGACGACATGGTTTCAAAACGCAACACATGAGCGTGGTTATTAACCCATGTTTTACCGCTTATCGAAAATGCTATTGGATATGTTCTTGCAAGCAGATTCGCCCCATCTTCTGATACAAGCAGAAGATTTTCATTAAACAGGTAATCTGCCACGTAATCAACTACCCCTGAAGCACCATAATACGGAATTGAACCACTTTCACGCTTTGATTTCGTAATAGGTATACGTTTACTATCTAAATTCTCGCATATATCACCCAGATTTTTCTTTTCCCACCCTTCACCTCGCTGGGTAAAAACCGAATTCAAATAACTTTCAAACAACTCACGGGCATTGGCGAGGTTTTTTTCGGTGTTGGCTATCGCGGTGTCGATGCCGGCAAAGGCTTCATCGAGAATCGCGACGATGCGTTTTTGTTCATCTTTATCAATAAACGGAATATCGGTACTTTTGACTTTTATTTGAGAAATATTTGGCTGTGCGTTTCCTGTTGCTTTGCCTATTAACTCTTTCTGTTTATACAACATTGAGTAGTAAATAAACTCGGGAAGAAAATTATCATTTGGATATATTCCGCAAACAGCCTGATTAGTTGATGCTTCAAACCTTAGAATCCCGACCTGTCCAGCTGTTGCACCATACATTGCCACAAGCACTGTATTTTTTGGAAATATTTTGGCTGATGAATTTTGCAACCCCTCATCAGTAATAAATTGTTTAGATGCAAATATCTCTCCTTGAGAAACCTCTCCACTAAGCAGCCAAGGTATAGTGCCGCCTTCGTAAAACTCGTTTTTCGATTTCAACGGCGTACCTCCAGCTCCCATTTTACATACATCCCCTATCTTTACGTGCTTCCAACTCATAACATCCCCCGAATCCCTTCCAGTATCTCCACGCTCTCCGCATCCAGCGTTTCAATCTCGTTGATGATCACTTCCGGGTCGCGCAGCGGGTCTTCTTCTGCTTTATTGGGGTTCTTCACCGACAGGTCAAAGCTGGCCGGGTCGATGTCATTGATACTCACGCTCCAGGATTCGTCGGAATCGGCAAAAGTTTTTTGCAATTGCACAAACTCTTTCAGGTCGTTGTCGTTGAGCGGATTGGTCTTGCCCAGACTGCGGCCGGGGTCGAGGTGGTAATACCAGATAGTGCGGGTCGGTGCGCCCTTCTCGAAAAACAGCACCACGGTTTTTACGCCTGCGCCTAAGAAGGTGCCGCCGGGACAGTCGAGAATGCTGTGCAGATTGCAGTTTTCCAGTAATTCCTGACGCAGCGCTTTGGAGGCGTTATCGGAATTGGAGAGGAAGGTGTTTTTAATCACCACTGCCGCACGGCCACCGGCCTTGAGGTTTTTAATAAAATGCTGCAAGAACAGAAAAGCGGTTTCACCGGTTTTGATGGGAAAGTTCTGCTGTACTTCTTTGCGCTCTTTGCCACCAAAGGGCGGATTGGCCAGAATCACGTCAAAACGGTCTTTTTCCTGAATATCGCTGATATTCTCAGCTAGGGTGTTGGTGTGAATAATATTCGGCGCTTCGATGCCATGCAGAATCATGTTCATAATGGCAATCACATAAGCCAGGCTTTTCTTTTCCTTGCCGTAGAAGGTAGTGGTTTGCAGCGTGTTGAGCTGGCCGGTGCTGAGATTGGCACCCTTGCCGCCTTCATTACTCTCTGCACTGCCCGCAGCCTCAAACCCGCCATAACGCAGGTAGTCGTAGGCTTCGCAGAGAAAGCCCGCCGAACCGCAGGCGCCATCGTAAATGCGTTCGCCGATTTTGGGGTCAATCACCTGAATCATGGCACGGATCAGTGGTCGTGGGGTGTAATACTCGCCGCCATTGCGCCCGGCATTGCCCATGTTCTTGATTTTGGATTCGTAGATATGCGACAGCTCGTGCTTTTCTTTCTGTGAGCGAAACCGGAGCGCGTCGATATATTCCAGCGCATCGCGCAGCGAGTAGCCGCTGGTGAAGCGGTTTTTGATCTCGGCGAAGATTTCACCGATTTTGTACTCGATGGTAGCCGGGCCGCTGGCGCGTTGCTTGAAGCCCTGCAGATAAGGAAACAGATCGCGATTGACGAAATCGATCAGGTCATCGCCGGTCAGGGCGTTATTGTGGTCGAAATTGCCTTTGTCGTCCTTGGGTGCCGCCCAGCTGGACCAGCGGTGCGGTGCATCGATGATGAATTCGTAGCTTTTCCCCTGTAGCTCGGCCTGCATGGCCTTGTCCTGCTCCAGATCGTCCAGGTATTTGAGAAACAGCATCCACGAGGTCTGCTCGGTGTAATCCAGCTCAGTGGTACAGCCGGCCTCTTTCCAGAGTACATCGTCGATATTTTTGAAGGTTTGTTCGAACATTGGGTCCCTGTTGTTATTTTGGCTTGTCTTGCCGGGGTGTATGGTTGAAGGGCTCGCGCTTCGATTCATCGGCGGAAAGAAGCATAGCGAGGAATGTGCGGCGCTTTTACTGTCCGCGCGCATGCGATTGTTAGCAAATCATGCCTCAAATCGTGAAGCCACTTCAATTTTCTTCAATAGATAACCTAGCGCCCCAACGCCTCCGTTCCTATCGAAATCATTAATTATCTTTAAAATGCTGTTTGCGCGGTGTTTATCCTCTTCTCTCGCGGTCTCAGATTCTGAGATTTCCTGATACTGATTGTCTATATCGTCGTGACTGTGGCGATACGATTTGCAGATTACAATGTATGCTTCCAGAGCCGTCCCATAGTCTGTCACTAGAATTTCTTTTGCTCCAGGCATCGCTTTAAATCTACTCAACAGTTCGGCAGGGCTCAGCTCTTCGTTTACTAGCCCGCCGTATAGATCTACATCTTTGACTTTGAGCACGATAAGGAAACACAAAAATATTGGGAAAAGCTTGTAATCATGAGGCGTGGTTCTAATTGAAATGCTCAAGATTGAACAGCAGTGCTCCTGCTCTCTGAGCGTAAGCTTATACAGCTCAAAAAGCTCCGAAAACATCGATAATGCCTGCTCCCCCTCGAACCGCAACCCGGATTCAGCTTTCTTTTTAAAATACTCATCAAACGAATGCTTGCGAAATAGCGCTTTAACGAATAAACCTTTGTCTGGCGAAGGCAAAATGTAATCAAAGTCCATAAATCTCCGCAAATACCCATTCACATTTAACCCTTCCCCATAGAGCGCCTTTATCGATGACCCTAACTGTTTCTTGTCGGCCCCTAGCACGAATACGATATTTGGCACACTAAAAAAGTGCTTTGCCTTTTCGAGTATTTCTACAGAAAAGTTTGGTCTGCAGCGATCGAGTTCATCAATAATAAAGATGAGCGGCCTAGGGTTCTCGGCATCCGTGATACTGTTAGTCAGCCCCGCGAGAGCCTTCCGAAATGCCTTCAGTGACCCTTTAGCTTTTTCGTACTTCTCTAGCTCTTCCTTTGCCAGCGTCTCAGCAAAGCCGGCAAGGGCTTGCTCGGTGATTTTATCGAGATCAAGTGCGCCAGCGGTTGCAATCTTTGCAGCAACGGGGATGGAGCGCTTTAGAAGCGTTACCCCCACATCCTTTGCTTGAGCCAGGTACTCTCGGGCTTTTGATTCATCGCCACTTTTTGAAATTTGGGCAATTGAAGCAGCAACCTCTCCAATCAAACAAACAAGCGCATCATCAGAGAAGTCGTTTTCCCATGCATTGAAATAGATGGTCGGAACATTTTTGTTCTTTAGCTCTTGCTCCCACATCCTCAGGAAGGTCGTTTTTCCTTGCCCCCAAGGTGCATCAATACAAATTACGACCGAATCGTCTGCGGAGAGCACAAACTCGGTAAGCGCCTCGGCACTGTCTTTTCGATTCAGTACATCATTGTGAAAGGGATCATCTTCGACGATCTCCACTTCTCGACTTTTCAGCTGCATCATTATGGTCCTTATGAATTGCTATAAAAATTGCTGACAGGCCTTACATTTTAATTATATAGCGGTTGCAAAATATAAGGCCTATCCCTAATCTTTAGTCTCTAATGGTAACAATTGTAATCGCCCTTATAGACACCACATATCAGAGAACAAGCACTTCGAGTGCAAAAATTGCTGTCTATGGCGTTATTGTTATAAATTTTTCAATACGCTGACTATTGCAACTTACCATTTTTGATACTCTCTTTGGGAGTTAGCGAATAATACCGTCGGCCTAGGATTTTAAACCATTAGCTCGAACCTGCCACCAATCATAGATGTAAAAGGCAAATAATTGCCAAGTTTTGATTGGTTAGTTCGTCTCTTTGAAAATTATGTGTGGTTTTATCGCAACTGACAACTCAACCGACTCGATACCCAGGCTTCACAATGCAATTGATTGAGCCCCTGTCACGCTTTGCGGAATGCTGTTGTCGCCCGATGCCGATCGGGAGACCATCAGAAATTCGGTCAATAAAAAAGGGCCTACGCACTAACGTAAGCCCTTGCTTTGGACGGGATAGTATCTATCTTTGACTGTTTAAACCGGCACATGCCCAAAATTGGAGGTTTCGCCAAGTCCAATAGTCGCAGAGATGATTGCTTTCGCCATCTTAGCGCCGTTTGCAGGCTTGCTCAGAAAATGACTCAACTCATTATCATCAATCCGGTCAATTATCCGTTTGACCTGCTCCGCTTGGAAGATTTCTTTGCTGAGTAAAACGGTTCCACCTGTTTGAATCCAAAAGCCATCAAAATCGATCAGATGCCCAGCCAGAATCATTCCCTGACGAGCGGTTTTAGCCAATTGATGATCGACCAGCCGGTAAATCACCTTACTGAATACATCCACAACTTTCAAAGAATCGGTGCCGTTCGTTTCTTCAACCTGATAAATCGCATAATGCGCTTGGCTCATACGGCGCAGCAATTCCAATTCATATGCATCGGCCTCTTTACTGAATAGACGCAAGAATTTCTCCGCCATGTTGAAGCCGTGTGGGCGATAAGCGAACATTGCATAATCGGTAAACAAGTCCATTTCGGTTTCGTTTTGGACCATCAATGTCTTTTGATGCCAAATCCCCAAATGCTTGCCGCAGGTTTTAATGTCGTCCTTCGTGAGCTTTCTGAAAATCTTGCTGTTCAAATCCATCATTCGATGACGAATCTCGGGATAATCGGCTGGAGTAAAGGTAAAATCGGCCATGGGCTATGTTGAATGATGATGCGAAGTTTGTTCTTAACAGGTCGTGCAGATTTTTCCGACCCGATACCGCCCCCACCGGGAGACTATAGGAATTTTGGTCAAAAAAAAGGGCCTACGCGTAACGTAAGCCCTTGATTTATTTGGCTCCCCCGGACGGGCTCGAACCGCCGACCTAGTGATTAACAGTCGATAAAATGCCCAATTCAACTGTTTTCAAGCCATGCTACGTTAGCTCATTTTAGTTCGATCTTATTGATATAAACAAGAAAAATATTTTTCTTGTTGTTTTCAAGGTTCCATTTTTCTCATTTCATTGCACTACCAAAGGCACTAAAAAAGCACTATGGAATTTGCCATATTCGCCAAAGACAATTTGCTATCAATCGGGCGAATCACTTTTGATGCCGGTGCGATCTTGTTGGAAGATACGGCTGATGACTTTGCACGAGAAACCTCGTTGTTATGATCGCATTTTCCAACACCCCACCGGTCATTGCATTGAGTAGCATCCAGTCATTCGAATTATTACCAATAATGGCTTAGATTCGGCGAATTTCATTTGGTTCTTGACGTTATTACTTGCAACCATTGACCGGCGACACCAAAGACGTCGTGAATAACATGCCTCGTGTAAACCCATAGCGCAAGTATTTAAAGAAACCAGAATCGAGTTTAGTAGTCACGACCTGACACGCACTTTATTGACAATCGGCGATGCGATCATGATACCCTTTTCGTTGTTCAAGGCATTAGCGAACAATAAACCGACAATGACATAACCGGCGGCTATATCAATCCTGAAGCCAAGACCATGAAGGCGGCACCCGTTAAGGATCATCACGATGACAGACTTAGATTACCATTCGATTATTACCATTGAACCCGGCAAACGGAGCGGCAAACCGTGTATCCGAGGGTTAAGAATCACCGTTTATGACATTCTTGAATATTTGGCTTCCGGCATGACCGAAGCGGAAATATTGGAGGATTTCGATTATTTGACGCAAGCCGATATTCGAGCTTGCCTAGCTTATGCTGCTGACCGTGAAAAGCATTTGATGGTTATCAATTCATGAAGCTGTTGTTTGATGAGAATCTTTCGCCCAAGCTGGTAGCCGCTTTAATTGACGCGTTCCCCGGCTCCGCTCATGTCGATCGAATCGGCTTAGGCGGCGAATCTGATCATGTCGTCTGGGAATATGCAAAGCACCACGGCTACACACTGGTAAGCAAAGATTCAGACTTTTACGACAAAAGCACTTTATTAGGTTATCCGCCAAAAGTCATTTGGATAAGGCGCGGAAATTGTAGCAATCGACATATTCAGCTTTTGCTGAGAAACAAAGTGGATGGCATACGCGAATTTCACGACAATCCTGAGCTTTCCTTTTTGCAGATACTCTAAGCTCCCTCAAAATTCCTGGACAAAATCATCCAGTACTAAGAATACCCAGTAGCGTATAAATGCTTGTTTTAAATGTAGCAAGTTGAAGTTAGTGATATCCCAAAGATCGAACGCATCCCATTGAGAAACACAAAAATCATTCAAGATTTTGGGCAATTCGGTTGGATCTTTCGCCACAACATATTGCCACAACCCGAAACTACCGGCCTTATTAAGTGCATCACCCCAGCGTTCAGCGGCTTTGGCCTTAAGATATGTATTGTCGTTGTATTGGCCTTTAGTTTCAACGATCAAGGTGAGACCAATATCCAACTCAACGATAACGTTCGGAATATAAATGGAATTCCCGCCAAAGACAATTTGACCAACCATCAGGCGAATCACTATATATGTTAATGGCACTTACCTTTGAGCATCGTGAGATTATCAGTAAGCTTTGCCAAATAATTGAACTGCGCCGAATCCAGTATAAAGCACAGGCTTATGGCTAACTGAAAAAATAAGCCGCCGTACAACAAACCATTACCATCGAATGCCCGCCGACATTTCTTCTGGAGCTTCATTTGAACGCTAAAGATTTCACCGAATATTTGAAAAAAACCACGGTTAATGTGGGAGCGCCATTTTAAAGCGGAAAAACCCTTCGAAATTGATTAACGGTTTTTTGCTGTTTTTATTGGCGATCTCTGAAATGATAATGTCAATTTGATACAAACCATTCTTTGTTTCAATCGTTTGCGTAAAATTTCGTTTTGTTGAAATTGTAAAACACAACGGCATGGCATCATGAAATTTACAGACAACCTCATCAAAGGGTTGAAGCCCAAAAACAAACCTTATCGGCTTTACGAGAAAGGGGCCGATAAAGGCTTTGGTATCCAAGTAACGCCTTCCGGTTCGAAGTCATTTTTTCTTCAATATGCCCTCAATGGCAAAAGAAAATTCTTGAACCTTGGGCGCTATCCGTCAATTGGACTTTCCGAGGCTCGCGACAATGCCAGAATAAATCGTGAACAGTTATTACAGGGCTCGCATACCAGTCTAACTCCCGAAGTGCTTCATGGCAGCCTTGAGAATCTGATCAGCAATTATATTGAACAGATGCGTCAGCAAGGTAAACGCTCGTGGGAAAAAGTCCAAGCCGACATCGAATACAACGTCTTTACGATGATCGATAAAAATACGCCGGCCAAAGACATTGAACCGCCTCATATCCGAAAAGTATTACACGCGATCATTCAACGCGGAGCTACCGTTCAAGCAAATCGGGTGCGCTCTTATCTTCATCGGGCTTTCGAACTTGGAATTTTTCACGACAACGATCCCAAAAGCTTGAGCGACGACTATGTTTTTAATATTGCCGCCAATCCGGTGTCAGCCGTCCCTAAAAATGCGGCCGCAGAAAAAGTTGGGGAACGCACGCTTTCCTTTGAGGAAATTGCCGTTGTTTGGCACCCTGAAAACATTAACATCCCTACCCCAACGCTATTGGCGATAAAACTTCTCCTGATTTATGGTCTTCGTCCCATTGAATTAACGGGAGCCAAAAAATCAGAATTCGATTTTAAAAGCCAAGTCTGGTCTATTCCACCCGAACGGATTAAAAACAAGCGCTGGCATTTGCTACCGATCGTCCCATTGGCTCAAAAGCTATTAGAAGAGCTTATGTTATTTTCCGGCAACTCCAATTTTTTAATGCCGGGACGATACAATCCGGAAGTTTCAATCAACAAAACATCTCTTGGTCATACCTTGGCACAAATACAAAAAAATTCCCCACACTTTCCTGTTTTTACCCCGCGTGATTTAAGACGAACCGTTAAGACACGGATGGGTGAAATAGGCATCCATAAATCAATTCGCGACATCATTCAAAATCATGCGATGAACGATGTGAGTTCAAAACACTATGACCGCTGGGATTATTTACCGGAAAAAAGAGAAGCGCTTGAAAAATGGTGTTATCACCTGGAGAATCATTTACCGAAATAAAATAATCATCACTCTAAAGCGCATGATTATTATCAATTAAATCCGTAATGTTACCTAGAAATGCCAGTCAAAATCCGCATAAAAATGCCGAAGCGGAGCGCCCTACCGTTTTATCTTCACACAAATAATCCGGTACTATTCAACTTTCGTGAGGCAACGGCAATCTACTGAACCTACTATCTGGATTTGTAGATACTGGAAAAATAATTGAGATAGCAATGCATACCTGTGTATCAACCGTGAAATCCAATAGTACAAGTTAAGCAATATCCGCTAACAAACTTTCGTATGGAATATGAAGACCATTATGCAAGCGCTTTATCATTTTCAAGCTCAATGGACGTTTATGATTGAGCACTTCGGAAACTCTTCCGCTGCTCCCAATAAAAACTTGTAGATCTTTAGGAGTCAAGCCCTGCTGATCCATTCTGAATTTGATGGCTTCAATCGGGTCTGGCGGAGTAATCGGGTAATGCTTGTTTTCATAGGCTTCAATCAAAGTTACCAAAATTTCCATTTCATCGGCTTCCGGCGACCCTTCTTCGGCTTGAAAAATCAGTTCAAGACGTTCAAAGGCTTCATGTAAATCTTCGTCATTTCGGATAGGCTTAATATTCATTGATATTCTCAACATTAATCTTGTCGTATTGAGCATGTGTGCCAATGAATTTTACCCAGGCAATACCCGCTCGATACTGCATTTCTACAACTAATCGGTATTTATTACCGCCGATGTTGAAAACTACGCGATTGTTATTACAGATACTCGCATTACCGTAGTGTAATTTGACCGCTTGCGGCGAAGTCCAATTAGCTTTAACGGCTTCCTCGTACCAGCTTTCAAGAGGACCTTGGGCATCATGGTAAGCGGGTTGCTCCCAAAACTTTTTTAAAGTACTTTTTGCAATGACCCGCATAGGCCCTTCTTACTCCCATATTGGGAGTAATTATAAGTAAAATCCCACGACACATCAAGCTCAACATCAGAAAAGAAAATACTCCTATTACGGGCACCAATCACGCTTCGCTTTAATCCTCCTTTTATTCAAACCGGCACGATTGATTAAAGAAGTAGTCATCCCGAGTTTTGATGTATATATTAAGGATGTAAATTTTAGTTAACAGTGGAGAGTGCTATGCAAACCACGCGAATTTTTACAAACGGCAACAGCCAAGCTGTCAGATTACCAAAGGATTTTCGGTTTGATGAAGATGAAGTTGTCATCAAAAAGCTGGGCGACATGGTTGTGCTGTTACCCAAACGCTTCCGGGCAGAAAGCTTGTTAGCCATGTTACAGGAAATTGGCCCAATGGACATTGAGCGTCAACAGCCGGCCGAACTTCAGGAACGGGATGTTGAATGAATTTTTATTTGCTCGATACCAATATATGCATCCTCCTGCTCAATCAGCGTGGCGGAACCGGAATTTGGTATCGCGGCCAGTAAAAAACAAAACGATAACGCCAAACGGCTGGAACGCTTTTTACTCGATTTCGAAGTAATCGACTTTAACCAGCATCGGCCGCAGCTTACGGCCCTATTCGATCAATCTTACAGGCAAAAGGGACGCCGATTGGCCCCATGGATTTTTTAATTGCCGCAAATGCACTAGCCATCAAAGCAACGCTAGTGACCAATAACACATCAGAGTTTCAAAGGGTTCCTGGCCTCCGACTGGAAGATTGGTCTATACCAGGCTAACCAACATGTGCGGGAGACACTCAACCAAAACTTGACAGCCTGCACTGCCCGCAGCCACCCAGTGAACGGGTTGCCAAAGGTCGCGCGGTTATCAGCCAACTGTTAGAAATATTCGATTTACCCTATCATCGCGGCAGCCGCTGAGTGGCAACGACGAGCGGGAATTGCCTTTACTCGGCGAATTGCGCACCCCGCAGAATGAGCACTTGTTATGGGTGCGGAAGCTCAAGCCCTGGAATAAGCGTTAAATATCAACGTAGTTGACATTTACCGAATTCGGGTCAAATGCGGATTAGCCGTTGGCGGCTCTTTTTCCCCGAATACCAGCGACAGGTCATGAAAAAGTATCACATTGATCGTGGCCGATTTGTTGCCGCCTTCGACTTGGTATTTGATCACATTCAAGCCATGGACATCGCGAACATGCCAATTTTTCTTCAAAACTTTTTTCTGGATGGACGCCCAGTCTATGCGGCCGTTGGTTTGTGCCGATGCATAATCTTGGAATATGCCGGGCGTCATTAGCGCCACACCTTCGTCGACCACATGCACACGCGCTTTGGGCCGATTGGTTTTTATTTCGCCGTTTTTTATGCCGTTGCGTAGCCATACAAAAAACGTTTCGGCCGGGTCGTCCGTTTCCTCATTGACCGGTACAGCCGATTCCGATTGTGCATTGGGATAGTTTTTCGGTTCTGTTTTGATGGTATCCGGATCGGAATTAGCTGGCCGACTTTCATTGAGGGTACTATCGCTCGAGGGTAAGAAATTCAGCAAATCGAATTCGTGCCGAAATTGTTGACGACTTGAAGCCGGTGATTCGTCTTCTGGTTTCATGGTCCAACTCGGTTCGTTTTCTTGATTGTGCTGCGATTCTTCATGAGCAGTTTGATCCGAACCGGTCTTCATTGGCGTTATTATAGGGTCTGGCCGACTTTTTTCGTTGCCCGCCGATGTGCCTAAATTCGTTGATGCCTCGAATTCGGCCGGGATGATGCGCCCCTCAAATGCCTTCGGTCGACTGTCGGAGTTTGGCCAGAGTTTCGCGATTGCAATGCGGATCATCGTCAATTCGTTGCTCCACCCTTCCCCCTCGACAATGCAGGGCCAGATGGCTTTGTCGCCATACGGGATTAAAACGCCATGCTCTTGAAGAATGTCGAACAGTCGGCCGTTTTTCGTGGGTACGCCGGTATGGCCTTCTTGGATTAATTGATCTCTGATCGCATCCACTGTACGCTTGCTCACCAACCAACAGTCATCTCCGCTGATCCAGCCGGCGGCTCCGTTTCTGTTTAACGGCAATTCTCCTTCGTTCAATAAATAGCGTAAAGCCGTCAGCATTTTTTCATGCATCGATTTAGTCTTGACCTCCGGCATCCGGCTGGCGTCTGCACCTAAATTGGTGGCCACCGATTTGCCATCTGCGATCCCGACAATCTCCCCAATGGATGACGCATTGTCGATGTCGCCCGATACACAGGCTAACCAGTGAGTAAATATGTATCGATCACTTGCGATCCAATTTAATGCGTAGGCAGGAATAATCCGATGGATCAATAATAATGACGCTTTTTCGTGTAAGCGATAGTGCCGGCCCTGCTGGAATTCAGTGCGGTACCACGCGCCCTGCTCGTCCAAAAACGACTCCCAAGGCGACCACGACTTTGATTGATGGTTAAGATCGTAAACGGCCACGGTTTGGTCGACGGCGACCTTGGCCACGTCATGACAGAGCGCAGCCAAAAAAACGGCGTAGGTCCATAAGTCTTGTTTGGCTGCAATTTCTTCGGCACCGCCGGTTTCCGATAAAAGATACGAGCGTCGAATCTTCAATGCATTGACACAAACTTCCAGGGTATGGGTCAGCATGCCTCCAGGTCCAGCGTGATGATGCACTTCCGAGGCCGGCAACAGCTGTACGAATCGCGCGAAATTGCGCAGCGCGTCGAGATAATAGCGGTTGAAATTGCGTTCCGACAAACCGGCCAATTCATTGATTTGTACAATCAGTCCCTTGTGGCGAGCCAACAGATCGTCTACTTTCCGAACGGTCAGAATACCGGGAATCTTGGGCGGAGCCGGCGTGGCTGCTTCGGATTTTTTCCGGTCTTTTTTTAGCCAGTTAAAATGCAACATGGGCTTATTCATCTCATAGAACTTTCTTGCCGTAGTCTTGCAGTAACCCACCCGGAGCGACATAGCGATGCGGCGCCGATGGCCTGCGACTCCGTATCAAACCCATTTTTGGGCACGGTTCCGAATGAACTTGCCCCGCCCCACTCCCGCATACCAACGACCAATCGCCGAATAACGCTGGGGCAACAAACCTCTGATTAAAAGCGATGCAGGTTTTGGAGTCGTCGTGTCGCTCAAGATAAATGTATTCTCTATTTTATAAGACTTTGTGGTGGATACAATTTCCGGTTCGACTGCGAGGTGCGTTATGTGTAGATGCCTGAAAATATCACTTGTCATTATTGCGCCGCAGACCTTTCGGTTCATGGCGGACTGCGGGCAAAGGGTGAATCAGTTTATCAACACGGCCCGAAGGACATTCACGCTTTGTCCATAGGCCTGTCACGCGGCATGTCTACTAGCCGAGACTTCATGTGGTGCCGCGTAATTCAGGCTTTGATATAGATGTTTTCATACTTAACGCTCCATAAGCGTTCCATAAGCGTTCCATAAAGACATTGGCGACCTCATCGAACGGCCATTATGGGACCTTCACTAAAATTCATTCAATGACAGGTGGACATAGTAAAGCGGGCATTGAGTCGTCAGGACAGTAACCTGACAAATATAACTCGCTAGTTTCTTTAATTAAACCTCAACTTCCACTTTAGTTTCTATCAAATTCTCGACTGCTGAATATATATCTATTGTTTCATCAGGTACATCAATGCTAACGATAAGGCTATAGCGAATTTTGTTTTTCCACCGATCTTGGGCTGTGCGGTATTTCCACCAACCGCCAACTGGAAATACAGCGAGGGTATGCATATCGGCAAGGGACGCAGCCGAGCCGGTCCAAACGTCGGAATGCAAAGACCCGCGTGTACGCATTTGCGGACCCAAGTGCCAGCCATCAGCATCGCCCTCAGGGCCATCATAGTCTTCTACATCAGCAAGTTTGTTGATGAATGCGCGAAAATTCTCCAACGATTGTCCAGGTCTAATAACCTCGAACCGCAATCCATGTGATTGATAGCTGAAACGTTGTCGATATCCACGACGTCCTGGATTCGGCTCGATGAAGTATGACAAGGTGACGCGAAGTTTGACCTCTGTTTCCGAGGGTAGCTGTTGTAATGCTTCTATCGGCCAAGGTAGCTGATAAAGCTGCATTTCATTTAATTTTGGATCGCTAGAGTTACTTGCATCAGAATCTTTAGCGAACGGCTGAAGATGGTCTTGAGCGATCAACGTCAATGCATGATTCGCGCTGTAAACCGCTCGCTCCAGATTAGGAACGCCGTAACCAACGCATCTAAGCATCGTTTGCTTGGCAACCTTAATGCTATGTTGGCTCAGTAGGAGTCCGAATCGCTGCCACATAAGTGCTGTCCACTCCGCCGAATGCACCAGCAAACCACGAATAGTTTCCGGCCAGTAGTCTGGATACTCGCTCATGAGTATTGCTGCATATCGAGATATCAAGGCACAAGCTGCGCTGGTATCTGCTGTTACTTCGAATAACTGCCCAGTTGTGCGGCCCGATGTAGTCAGCAAGGAAACAACATCCGCATTAGATATTTCAGTATGGTTTGGCGATAACAGTCGATTGCCTCCTTCTGCGACAAGATCAGGCTTATAGGGCGCTTGCTTACGCCACGGCCAATTTACAGAGGAGCGGGACGCGGGAGCAACATCTCCGGCACTCGCTAACGGTGACCACCCGCCAAAGCTCGGGTCGTCGTTTGTCGTTTTTTCGGTATAGGCGCCTACAGTCAATGCATTCCAGGACTGGGCAGGATCTTCGATTTCAGCAAGATGCAATTGCTCCCAGTGGTCAATATCTGGCACCAAGTTGCGATTGTTACCAGCAGAAATAACGAAAAGTCTTTGTTTTCCGTCCTCGATTCCTGAAGCAGCTTGGTCGATCTCGGCAGACCAAGATGATGGCTGTCCACCCACTCGCTCGGGATCAACAGTTACAGCCAGCGAGTAGACACGATTCCAATCCGGGCGCTCGATTTCAAGCTTTGCTGCAGTGCCAATAGTTATGGCCCCATATAGCTCTGGGTCATTTGAACCCGTCGGCGGCAAAATACGTCCCGACTCGATTCGATGCTTTAGGACAAAAGCTTCGTCACTGACTAATGCTGAGTGCAAATCACCAAAAGCGGCAAGTCCAGCCTGTCTGGACCCATGATCGCAGTATGGTGCGTGCAGGTTAGCGGGGTTGAAAGCGTCGAAAAAGGGCCAGTTTGGATTCCATCGCTCCGCCTGTGCAGCGTTACAAACACTCGAAAGCAATGAGTGCTGAAAATTGACGCCGGTATCAAGGATGGTCACGGCAGTGGACGTATTGTCATCAAGCTGGATTCGTTGCAGCAAATCATTTGCCCACTGCTGCTGCTCAACTGGCGAAGATTCAATTAAAACATTCGGCGTTTCTTTGGCGCGACGCAATTCTTCAAGGCACGCAATCAATTCTGGAGCTCGTTCAAGTTGACGTGCAGTGGCCCGAACAAGGACGACAACGCTATCGAAAAAGCTGAGTGAGGTGTTTCCCAAGCGCCCATCGATGCGCGCGGCAAGCTGTTGAGCTATATCGAGTGGATTTTCATCAGCGCTCCGCTTTTTTAGCCAAAGCTCCCACCATACGGCTTGATCAAAATCCGCAGGAAAATATTCAGGATCATCGGTCCAAAACGACCGCAAATCTGCTAGTTTGATCTCGGCGATACTGTCGATAAGGTTATGGTTTCGCGGGTTACCTTTTTTGGTATCTTTTTCAGGATCGAGGTATTGCTTTAACTTTTTCTGAAAAACGTCCCGTTTGGACTCTGGTATGTAAATCAACGCAACTTCGTGATCATCTACTTTACGGCATGAACGAAGCTTGAAATCACGACTTGTGTCTAGGCTTTCTAGCGGAAGCTCGCAACCTGGGGCTCCCATTATCTCGACATAGATCCCAATATCCTCTGTTATGGAATTTTGAATCTGGGTTCGATGTATTTCAAATTGATTAACAAGCTCTGCGTAGCGGAGCGACAGGTGTTGTCCATGTGCTAATCGATCTTGCAGAGGAATGATAGGGTTTCGACCTGTCCTTTTGGACCGAAAATCTTCATTTAAAACAAACCCATCAATCAGGATATGTCGTTTCCGTTTGGGCATTGAACCTCCTTATTTATTGCCGGCATGCCGCCGCTCAATCGCCTTGATGATAAGTGATGAAGAAATGTGGCCTTTCTGATGAAGAACAGCTTCCTTAGCAGCATCCTCAGATGCTCGGGCTACTTCTGCAGCACTGAGTCCCTCAGCTGCTGAACTTATTTGATCCCATGCGAGAGGGGCGGTTTCAAAGAGTGTCAAACGATTCTGGATTAACTCCCTAATTTGTTCTTTACCCGGTTTTTCAAATCGAATGATGTCGTCAAAGCGGCGGTATAGTGCTTTATCGAGAAGTTCAGGGTGATTGGTCGCAGCGACAATAACGCTCTCGGAGTTATCCTGTTCCACAAATAGCAAAAACGAGTTAAGCACTCTTCGAATCTCACCAACATCATTTTGCGCGCCGCGTTGAGTGCCTATGGCATCAAACTCGTCAAATAAATAGACGGCACGTGTCTGCTGGATATGATCGAATACCAACCGAAGCTTAGCTGCCGTTTCGCCCATAAACCTGGTAATTAGGCTATCGAGAACAATGGTGTAAAGTGGGAGCTTTAGCTCTGTTGCAAGCACTGCAGCGGACATTGTTTTACCGGTTCCTGGTGGTCCAGTGAATAGCAGCTTCCGCCGTGGAAAAAGGTCAAACTGTGCCAATTTGTCCTTTTGCCGTTGTTCGAGAAGAACTTGATCGAGACGTTCTCTAATCTCTCCAGTTAAAACTAATTCGCTACTCCGTACTGGTGAGTTAGTGAGCTCCAATAACCCTTTAAGGTCGCCTTTGGGTTGCTGCAATAATGGGGTTGGTTTTGATGTAGCAAGGCCAAGAGTTGCAGTTTTTTGGGATTTCTCGACCATCGCTTTAATATCACCGGCGAGTTTATGGTGCCCTTGTCGCGCCTCCTGAGCCGCCATTTGCAAAGCAATAGAGTAGAAACGCTGATCATCCCGATCAACGTGACTCCTCAATAATGATTTGATTTGTTCTGCTGTGGCCATTCGTATAACCTTATTTCCTTAATGCATGATAAACGATCCAGCTCATAACTTTAAGGAATATTATGTTATTGGTTTCCAACTCAATAATCTCAAAGCTAATATTCTCACTGAGTTTTGCCATGACTAATCCAATGAATTGATAAATTGTTTAAGTTTGGTCTTAAAAATTATAGTTACGCCGACTCCTTTTGGAGAATAAATTTGAGTGTCCGTTCAGAGCCAATGATTTGACGGTCGAAATTAGCATAGCTATGACTGCAACGGGTCGTCAACAGACATGGACATCACAAACACTTCACCCCCACCAACTCCCCCCAATCGGTCGTATAACGCTGCGAAATCCGCTCCGCCTTCGGCTTCCAGCTTTTATCGAATCCAGTTGCCGCGATAGAAACAGCTCTCGGAAAGCGTCGGTTGATCCGATCAATGGCTTTCATCAAGTGACGGTTTTCAGTAGATAGGCCGTCAACCATCAAGTCGAATACATCCATTTGCCCTGGCGTGGTTTCCGGCTGGATATGGCTTAGCTGGACGCCGCATTTCTGATAGTTATAGCCTGGCCTGTATAGCTCTTCGAGCATCCGGTTAGCGGTAGCAATGATTGATCGCGTGTCTTGCGTAGCCGCATTCAGCTTACTACTCGCCGCCCGTTGATATTGCGGCTCATCCGGATTGAATGGGCTGGTCCGGATAAAGATTGTAATGCAGCCGGTCACTGAGTCTTGATTCCGGAGTTTTTCGGCGGCCCGGCTGCAGAACTCGGCCATGGCTTGCGACAGCTCGGCGTATTCGGTTAAGCGGCGGCTAAAACTTCTGGAGCAGACAATTTGCTGTTTATCCGGGGCGATTTCTTCCAATGCCAGGCAAGGCGTGCCATTCAACTCCATCACGGTTCTAGCCACCACAACATTAAACTGGGCTTGAATGCGCTTGCTGGATTGGGACGCTAAATCCCAAACGGTATGAATGCCAAGCCGGTTCAGCTTGGCCGCCGTGCGCGGGCCTATGCCCCACACCTCGCCGACCGGCACAATGCGCATCAGCTTTTCCCGGCGCACCGGGTCGGACAGATCCAGAACACCGCCGGTTTGCGGCCATTTTTTGGCGGCGAAGTTCGCCAGTTTAGCGAGCGTTTTGGTCGGTCCTAGCCCCACGCAAACCGGAATGCCGGTGGCTCGAACAACCGTTTTTCTGATCAGCTGGCCGTAAGCAATCGGGTCTTTGCCGCAAGGATAAACGCCGGTTAAGTCCAGAAAGCCTTCATCAATGGAATACACCTCAAGATTGGGGGCGAACTGTTCCAAAGTGGCCATGACTCTCGCCGACATATCGGCATACAGCGCATAGTTTGATGAGAAAAGTTTGATTTGGTGCTGGTTGACCAGTTGCTGAATCTGGAACAGCGGCACACCCATTTTGATGCCCAATTTCTTGACTTCGGCACTGCGGGCGACGACGCAGCCGTCATTATTGCTGAGTACGGCAACCGGCTTGCCGATCAGGTCAGGCCTGAACACGCGTTCGCAGCTTACATAGAAGTTGTTGCAATCGACCAGGGCGATCAGCCGTTGCGGGGACATTACAGCGGGTGAATCACGTTGGTCACCACACCCCATATCACTATTTCCAGCTCTTCGAGAAGAATGATATCCCGGTAGGCCGGGTTTTCCGAACCTAACAGCCACTGGCCGCCCCGGCGCTTCAAGCGCTTGACGACCAGTTCGTCGTTCAGCGCGCAAATCACGACCCTGCCCGGCACCGGTTTCAGCGAACGGTCGACGACCAAAATATCGTTCGGATGAATACCGGCGCCGAGCATCGATTCGCCTTGCGCGCGGACGAAGAACGTCGCGGCGGGCTTTTGCACCAGCAGCTCGTTCAGGTCCAGGGTTTTCTCGATGTAATCGTCGGCCGGCGACGGGAAACCGGCCGAGACTTTGCCGGAAAACAGCGGCAGGTTCACAGTTTTGGGGTTTGAAGCAGCGGAATAAAAATTCGTTGGCATAATGATCATAGCGAGTTGAGAGTGAGAAGAATATGAGCGGCGTTTATTATGTTCTCTTTTTGTTCTCTTTTAAACCCGTTTTTGCTATGCTGTCAAAAAATTCCAAACCAGCGATGAGGAGAATCGCCATGCAACGCAAAATTCACATGCAGGATCAAGTCAGAAACCGGGTGGCCGAGATTATGGGCGATCGCCGGTCGGATTGCGCGGCCGCCTTGGGGATGAAGGTGTTGGTGGTATCGGCGATTATGCTGGTGGGGGTGGTTTGGTGATGGCTAAGTTCGGGAATACGGCGGTGAAGTTGGACAGGATGTTTTAATGGACTACATTGGGTTTTGCTTCATCGTCATCGATACGGATTCTGCTCAGGCCGAAGTTATCGATTTCCGTTATCCATTTTTCCTCGGCCTCCCCGATAGCTTTAAATCGTTCGCTCATTTCAATCTCGATCAAATCATTGACACCGGCCTGTCTCATCGCGTCGCGGTCCGATAACCTGCCAATTAGCTGGGTCCAAAAAGTGTCCTCTTCGAACGCTTCAATATACTCTTCAGCTAAGGATTCGCCTACGAACTCACCTGAAGTGACGTACTCCCCGCGTTCTTTTTCGAAATCGACAAGAGCCTCGAAGCCCATCTCCTTGTCGTAAGACATCAATTTTTGCATCAAATCTCTGTAGTCTTTGGTATCGGCACGATCATCTGTGCTATGTGCGTGCAGGACCCAATCGGCGATATGGATCAAATCGAGCAATAACCGGTATTCTTTTTTGGGTGCTAATCAACAAAAGGCTCTAAAGTTTCACGAGATTTATCCGTGAATTCAGCAATGATAACGACATTCGTCAGTGTAATGAGCAGAAAACCGTTGAGTTAGCTGTCAAAAACCGACACTAATCGGCCTTTGAGCTAAATTTTTTGTATGACGGCAGACTGCAGAAAACTAGACATTCATAACATTCTTTAGGAAGATCATTTCTTCATTGAAATTTTCCAGACTTGGCGATCATACAGAAATGAATGTTATCCCGTTTACCATCACAAACTTTTAGACAACAATTACCAAATTTATCTCATTTCAGGTATATGATATCTCGGTCCAGATAATCATTTGATGGCTCCGAAAATGCGAAGCCATCGGGTCGAATAACGAGCGTACAACATGAAAAAAAATCGTCAATCAGGTAAACTCGCCATCAATCGAATCAAGTCAGACGCTAAACGCGCTCCTTATTCGACCCGTTATGTGCGCTAGAACGGTTAAAATGTGTCACGTCTGGAACTTCATCAAGATACGATTTGATTTATTTATTCATAAGGAAAACAACATGGAAAAGTTTAAGCTCTACTTCATATTTAGTTTAATTTTTACTGCTTCTTCGCCTTCATGGTCAGCAGTAATTTCGTATGACATATCGGGTTTTTATTCCGAAACGTATAATTCAAATATTCTTGGTCTTGCTGTAAACCCAGAAAACAACGAGATATTTTTCTCCTCGCTAAGCTACAGAGGAGGTGATAATTTTTGGAGGCTTAATAGCTCTGGTGAATTAATTGATTCATCAAGAGTGGATTATGATTACGGTACAGCAGGCAACCTTGGTGAGTTAGTATTTGGTATTGGAGGCAGTTTGTTTGCAAGCGCTACATATTATGATGTATCAACTAGAACGGTTACACATTCTTTGCTTGAACTAACAACCGACGGTAGTGTAGTGAGCAATTCAAGCATGAGTAATACAGCTGGGTTGACATACAATACTGATGAGAGCAGTTTAATGGCTTTATCAGGTGTCTTTGGGAGTGGGGCGCACCCAGAAGAAACAGTGCTGATTTCTAATGATGGATTGATATCGAGCTACTTTTCACTTGTTGATGATCGTTACCCTTATGATCTCGCATACAATGCCATTAACTCTAATTTATACACGGTTCTTGGTGGCATCCTAAATGAGTACACCCTTGACACAAGTGGATATGATTTGATCAATCAATTTGACCTTACGCTTCTACCTGGCGTAAGCGGTGCTAGCCTAGCTATCGATATTAATCAGGCTACTGGGCGTTTTTATATTCAAAACAACAATCGAAGAATTGTGAGTTTTGAGCGCTCTGATTTGACTGTATATGTGGAGCCAGATGATCCTGTCATTACTGTTCCAGAACCTCCAGTACTCGCCCTAATCGTTGCTGGTATTGTTGGTTTAGGTTTTTTACCTCGCAACGCAAGCAGTAATCTTAAATTTCATTAAATGATTGCTAATCAAAAAACATCCTACGGTATAGCTTTTAGTTTTCAAATGTCAGCGGTGTTTCGTAAGCACAATCAACAAACGTCATTTTATGTGCCATCTCAATAAAAAACACATAACAATGGCCTGCACACGGAATCGCTACGCTCCGCTATCCGGTGAGGCTGAGCGTTAGCTGTTTGTAACGAGATTATTGTGGCAAAGAAAACCTCTAGACAAGCAATTGAAAAAAGGATCAAAAGATCGCTTCAGTGCTTACAAGAAGGTGATGCCGAAGACGCAATATTTAATATTGCACCAATCATTGATGTGGTGGCCAAAGAAAGACATAAAGACAAGAAAATGGTTGGCGATCGTATAAAGGCCTTTATTTTTGATGAACAATATCTTCTTTACTATATATCAACCCAGGGAAAAATACGTTTGCCTGATGGTGTCAAAATAAAACTGGTTAACTGGGAAACTGACGAGCCAGTTGGAGGGGTTGGAGGAGAATTAGCTGATTTCATCTACCACAATATACGGTGCGCTCAAACTCATGATGCTGAAATTGATTATGATCTTATAGACTTTGGTAGAAATTTCGGTATCGGTAGACTTAAATTCGAAGGCGATGGTGGTGAATTGGTGCCAGGTGTATTCATTATTTCTAACGCAACAGTATTAGCACTTATACTTTCGGTGATTTGCGCTCCTGAGAATAGAGGAATAAGGTTAGGCGGCGATATGACTCTATACAATAAAGTATCGTTTGAACTAGCTAAATTAGTTGGGAATAAAAAATATCTAATGGATAAATTAGATGATCTATTCAAAGAAAACAGCTAACAAGAAAATAAAGCCGACCTAAAAAACGCGCGGCTTATTTAGGGGGTTTGACGTCCAGTGGTACGGAAACGTACGTTAGAGTCTATGTTAAGGCGCAATTAACAGCCGGTGGTTTTTTATTTTCAACTCATTCGATTGGATGCTTTGTATTTAGATAAACCTACCGATGCAAGTATGGCAGCAGTAACAAAAGTAATGAAAAATAAAATCATTAGTTTGCCTATAGAGAGCGCATTGGAGGCGATTAATGATTTACCAAGTATCGCGAGACCGGCAATAAGTATTAATAAAAAAACATAGGTACTAAAGGTGCATCGTTTTTTTGGGACAAAAGATAAAAAATTGTGCTAAAAAACCCTCCCAAAAAAAAGGATGCAAAGCCAAATATGATAACTAAAACCAAACTCTCACTCCTTCTTTTGTCATTACTGGGTGCATTTAAACAAACGACACCAAAGTCCCATAGGATTTTTTCAACGCCACATTCGGCATAGCTTTGAACCGATTTAGAGCTTCCCAATTTTAGTCCAATTCCCAGTCCGGATTTCAATATCGGTGACACCAATACCATTCTCATACAATGCCCTTATTTTTTCCGTATCAATGGTGCTTTCTATTATCCGCCAAAATCCGGTAAACACTGGCCTCACCGATGTTAAGCTGCCGGGCAATCTGCGTTTTGGTTACGCCATTGGCCGCGAGATCAACGACTTCCTGGCGCAGTCCGGTGGCCAAGGGCTTTCGGCCTTTATACTTGCCCGCGGCTTTTGCCTTGGCGACGCCTTCCCGCTGCCTCTCCAGCATGATTTCCCGCTCGAATTGAGCGACGCCGCCCAAGACGGTCAGCATCAGCTTGCCGGTGGGCGTCTGCGTATCCATGCCCAGGTTAAGAATACGCAGGCCGGCCTGCTTTTGTTCCAGCGTCTGAATAATGGCCATGAGATCCGCCACCGATCGGGCTAACCGGTCCAGCTTTGTCACGACCAAGACATCGCTTTCTCGGGTAAATTCCAAGGCCGCTTCTAACTGAGCCCGGACGGCAACCGAGGAAACCTGTTCCTGGAATATTTTTTTGCACTGAGCCGCTTCGAGTTCTCGTAGCTGTGCTTCAAGCCCTGCAATTTGTTCAGTGGTCGACGTTCTGGCGTAACCGATAATCATGTTTCTCTCAATAGAGTATTAAATGCTGTGATAGAGTACCTATCATAATGCAAATAAAGGTCTATTGATAGGCTTTTAAGCGGGGTTGTGACTCTATCTTTAGATCAAGGTCTATTGAGAGTGTTAATGTATAGAGGGGCGCAGATACTGATTTATAGTTGTGATGTCGGCGCCCGGGAAGAGATGATTTAGTGAGCTGTTCGATCATCGCGAAGGACGCGAACTATTTGATGCGGGCGATTCACGACCGGATGCCGGTGATTCTGGCGTCTGGGGATTGGGGGACCTAGCTCGGTGCGGAGGCCAAGGATGTGAGAGGCCTGCAATTTCTGCTGAAGCCGTACCCGAAAGAAGGCATGACGGCCCTGGCAGGTCAGTACCAAGCTTCAACAGCCGCGTGTGTAGAGGCGGTGACCTATTAGTGCCGCAGAAACATTGGTCTTGAGGTCTTTCTTTCGCGCCGCATAACAAATTTACCGGTACATAGAGCGATTGGCTCCACAAGCTAAACACTTGTAATACGGTCCATACTTTCCATTTCTATCGGTAACAATGCCTCCACAAATGTGGCACATTTCCGCAGCTTCTCCTTTGTCCCATTTCCAGAGTAAAAAGGTAGAATATAAAAAAGTGATGCAGGCGACCCCCAACAGCAACAGGCTTACCCACCATAGCGCCATATATAAAACATTAAACATATAGGGAGTAGCCGTCGCCGCTTGCAAAATATCTTCAGCTATCAGCACGATAAATGTGCCCACCAAAAACAATAAAGGCATCGCATACAGTCGTAAAAGCATTTTGTTTTGATGACTTAGACCGAACAAATCTAACATTGTTTTTTTCTCCCGCTTATCTATAAGTTATTTTCGCAAAACATCAATTGCACTGAATTTTGTCCGATGAGTGTTACATGTAATCCTTCGGGTGCTTCAGCATATCCAACTATAATCATAATGAATCTGTTTAAATCATGGATTGATTTATTGAAGCAATCCTGCATATTACGATAATCCTCTTGCGATGGTTGAGGGGCAGCTTCTGGATGGGTATGCCAATCTCCAACGAAGTGTAGTCCGCATGAATATCGTTTTCGAATTTCCTGCTGCTGTAGCCATCTGCTTGGGTGGAAATTGTATCGATTACGTCGATCACACCATTTAGGAGGTGTTGCTTCAACGATAATTGTGTCATCTCCTTCAAATTGAGCGAAAAGCTGGCCTCCCGCTTCTTTACTTCTTGGTGCGATTTGACGATAGTGATTCATTGTCTTCAGTGCAGCGTCCGATAAAACTACCGTAGAACCACCCGGTGTTAGCACATAGCGTAAGCTCAACAACTGCCTCCACACTCAGGACAATTAGTATCATTATGGATTGGTATTTCAGCCAATCTTCCGCCAGCGCCAGGGTCGCCATATGCTTCAACCCAAGAAACACTCCATTTTCCACCAGATCTGTCAAGAAGCTTGCTTGAACCTATCCATACTCGATACGTAGAGCATGTAAGCTGATGAAACAATACATCTAACGCTAAATCGGCAATAAGTGCATGTGCGTGAGTAAGCTCAATGGCACCATAAGGCTGAAAATGTCCCCCGCATAATGGTACTGGCAACGTTGTTTCTTGATCATGCCAATCAGTTACTGATAAACGAGGTTTACCTAAGCTATCAACGATACAACGCAAGCAAGACGATTTTGGAAATAGTGCTACTGCGTGCCCAGCGGCTGCGTGTGGCTCGAGCCAACCATAAAGAATTGGTGGAATAGCGCTTGATTCTAAAGCCATCGCGTTCAGTTGGCTTTCGGCACCCCAATCACCAATTGTCGAAATAATAAGATCCGCGGATTGAAGTTTTTCCTGGTATTTATGGAAAAATTCTCCGCAAGTTTGAGCGATGCCTTCGATGTTTAGATGTGGAAAGCGCTTGAGAAGGGACTTTGCTAGAGCAACGGCTTTGTTATTGTTGATTGCGTCGGCCCCAAGCACATGCCGGCTTGTGTTTTCGGGCTGGATTAGTTCAGGGTCAACGAGTGTGATATTACCCACTCCGGATTTGGCCATAAGTTCAGCAATTGAGCTGCCAATTGAGCCTATGCCAAAAATAATAATCGACTTGCACTGCAATAACTCAATTTGCTGGTTATGATCGCGACCATGAACCTAGGCCGCATCATAGCGCTTGGTATAAGCGCCATTGATCGGCGCGGAACGATAACGCATAAGCATGATATCTTTTGGTGGTTGCTTACGGTAACCGTTGTAAAGCGCTTTGCCTGTACGCCGATGTTGAACAATCTCACCTATTCTAAGTCCAGCAAAGCCTACGCCGCGGTGTCCGGCGAACCCCAGCAGTATAGTTTTATACTTGGCGCTCTCGTCAAGAAGCAATTGCTGAAGCATGCTTTTTGCATGTTCATCGTTTCCAAGAAGGTCGATCAAGGCTCCGGCTGTGGCTGGATATTCAGACGGTCGTAGAGGACGGGGTAACCAAAGCAATGGAATAGGCTGGGGCGATATTGTCTTTTCCTTGTTGTGTCCATAGAGGTTCTGCAACCAGTGCCGTAATGTCGTATCGTCCTCTGCAATAATGGCACCTAGAGTGCTATGCCATGAGCTTACCCAACGGGATGGGCCCACTGGTTGGCACAATACACTTATTTTTGGTGCGTTTTTTATCCAGCGTTCCCAGTAGCTATTAAATTCATCTTCGAATTCATCGAATCCTTCGCTTAAAAGGCTGTCGAGTACCAACTTACGGGCGCTTTCAAGCAGTGTGAGTACCACTGACTCAATATCTTCAAGCGAATGGGCTGCCGATTCAGGGAGGAGACAAAGAATCCCTTTATTCTCCAGGTGCGGCCAAGTCAAAATTTTCGGTACTGGCGCAACCGCCACGCGAGGCGGCTTGAAGGGAAAGTCTTTGGATAAAAGCAGTCGGAGCCGATAATCCGAACCCTCGCAAAGACTAGGTATTTCCCAACCAATACTAAATCCCATTTTGTATACGCTGAGTTCTTGAGCAGAGAGCACACGGACATCGTTTAGATGCCCGAGTAATATCTCCACGCGATCGATCGCTTGTATATAGCGCGCTTCAAGCAAATCGACCTCCACCGCGTTTGTCGACTGCTTGGGGATCCTTGTGAGTCGCAATTAAGTTGGAAAGGATACTCGCGTTTGTTGTCGAGGATGCTTTTTCAGTTTCTTCTTTACAACGAGCCGAGAAAAAATCCGTGTCATATACCTTGTCCCATGCAGTAAGCGCGTCTTTACGTGTGCAGTTCGGGTTATCGAGACTTTCTAGGTCTTTCAAAGCCTGCTCCAGTTTATCCCGAAGAAATTGTGTACCTTTGTCGTTTGGCCCAGCAGTCAACATCGCCCCTGGAGTGACCGGGTGTTGGACTTCTAAATCATTCAAAAGCCGATTATAGATGCTTCGCATGGTGTCACGCAGCGATTTATCCTCGCGATCTTTATTGGCCATGTAACATTCTTCGGCAAGCTTCGTGATAGTGAAGCCGCTTGCGATTTGTTCTTTCCAATCTTCTCGACTACGAGCGAATTTTTTTAGCAGGCGTACGATTCGGCGGAATTGGCGCCCGTTATTTTCGTCGGGACTCTTCAAACTATTCGTGTCATAGAACCATGTTTCAACATCCGCAGCACGGGACACTACCCATTCATCGCCACAAGCTAATTCGTATTCCCCATCAGATTCCCGGGTGCGGTATATCGGCATGTCCACATGGTAGCCTTCATTGTAAAAGATACGTACGCATGTTTTTTTAACTTCTGGCTGTTTATTAAAACGTCCGTCTTGGAGGGCATCACAAACCATTTGACGTACATCCACTGGCGCCATGTCATTGCCATCCTCGTCGCGAAGTGATACTTGGGGGTAGTAAACCCCATCATCGATGTCGTAGTCATTCTTTGGGTCTTGCACCATCGTGAGCATAGCGTAAGAACCTTGCTTGATGAATTTCTCTGGAATAGGTTTCTCATTTGCTTTCAAACGGGTTTTCAACCGATCTCTGTTGGCATTTCGGCGGTCACGCATCGCTGTGCGTTGCGACTGAATGAGCGTGACTTTATCATTATGGAAAGCCAAAATATCGTTTGCACAGTTGTGCATTGCTGTTCTCCTTAATCAGGTTGTCAATGGTGGCATGTCGTTAAACAAAGCTTCGATCATTTTGCCTTCGGCGGTGCCTTGCTGGATACCGCTGTTGGTCATATCAGCATCATGACGTGCCTGTCGCATGAGTGCTTCAAGCCCTTTTCCTCTGGTCTCATCTAGATCGAGGTATTGAAGCAAGTCTCCCGGTATTTTCTCGGCAGGAAATCGGACAATCCTCACTGTTCGTTTAAGATGTGGCAACAAAAGTTTTGCGACCATATCAAAGGCAAACTCTTGAGCGGCGATTGAAACATTTGCCGCACCTCCACCAAATTTCCATTCCAATAGGCCGCGGTGCGCTTCATCCTTTTGGATGACCTCACCTTCTGGCTTACCACAACTACCAAGGGAATAAATTTCAATCTCCTCTTCACGATCCCCTAAAATCCGCAACGATTCAACCAAGGCTACGATGACGGGGTTATTAGCCCATAAGCCTCCATCGGCAAAAATATCGCAGCCGCCATCAGTCGTGTGATCAATTGCGGCAAGGGAGCGAAAAAGAGGTGCCGCGCTGCTAGCCAGACAAATATTAGCCAGCGTATAGTTATCATCGCGGTGATTGGATTTTGTATCGTGTGGTGTTTTGAAAACCCATGCTCGGTAGGTAGACATGTTTACGGCCGGCACCGCTAGGGCAATTCTCCTTTCCTCCCAGATTTGACGAACTGTTGTCCCCTGAAACACCTCCGTTAGCGCTTGTCGTAAAGCTTCATCGCCTTTCTTTAAATATTTCGAGCGTTTGCACATTTGGTCTATAAGATCCCAACTAAAACCAGAAGGCATTTTCTTTGGGAAAATTTTAGGGCCATGTTCCCGATATAACTGCACCATCTCGGTCGGTCGTACACCTTTGGCAAGCCCACAACCGATAATGGCACCAGTACTGGTGCCCACGATAAGTTGAAAGGCTTTCCCAATATCCAGTCCTTGTGGATATTGCCGACGTTCGGAGAAAGCCTTTTCTAATGATTCTAAATACGTCGAGGTATAAATACCCCTCATGCCCCCACCATCAATACTTAAAACCCTAAATGCCATTTATACATTCTCGTTTGGTCGGAAATTTACACTTAGCTGCTGCCATGTAATAGTTATTCCCATTGTTCTTGATCCCAATTTTCTGATTAACTTAACCACATTAACCAGAAATCAATAAAATTAACGGATTCGATAATATATGAACTCAACGCCGCCAGATTCGGCTATATCTTCTCGACGTAATAGAAATCCCTGATCCCAAAGCTGCTTAAACTTCATACTGGCATTTGCAATTGGAATATCAGTAGAAGCTGCAAATTCCGCAGCCCTAGTTCGCTCTCGTTGCAAAGCATAATTAAAAGCTTCGAGACTTCCTTGCTTTGGAGATATTCCAATTACTTTGGGATTTTTCCCTTCCCATACCATTATCGGTTGTTCTTTACGTGATGCAGCCGCATCCCAGTTTTCTAAGATGTCTTGATCACTGAGATCGGAAAAGTAAAAACCTTTTTTGCCGCGAAAGCGACGACACAGTTCCACTATCGTTTCCGACGCAAAAGAAATATCAACTCTTCTGACACCTTCGGTTGAAATTTTAAAAATCAAATTCCCAGGACGAGATTCAACAAAGTCAATTAATCTCTGATAAACCTTACGTCCTTGATCACGCCCCCAACCGTCTGGCGAATCCATAAAATCACGTAAAATAATCGTTTTTGAATTCTCGTTCATTTAACGTATTTAATCAGATTTAGCGGATTTGTCAAGTTTGAACGCAAAACAAATATGTGTGCCCCATATTAACGGAAGGTTTTCATAACAATGTGCAATGTTTGGTTTATATCCCTCGATCCCTGGTGTAAGCAATACTCGAATATTTGGGAGTCTAACATCGAGCTCTCCAGCGTATTTCATTGCTTTCTCCGCACTCCCTTTAAGCCCACACCCACGATCGGTTCCATGACGAGATATTCCTTGCCTAAATATCTCAACCAATAAATCAATGTCAGATAAGTCTTTTAATGCCGGAAATTCTGTTTTTAGCGATGGCCTAAGTGTCTCCATAATGCCAAGACCGCTATCAGAAACAGCAACTTTTACAGTGCCACCGCGAGGGTAAACCTGCAAGGCGGCATAACCATCGAGTTGAGTGCTACTATGCGAAAAAATGTTATCAATCAATTCAGCGAAAATAGTCCAGCACGAGTTAACCAAATCAATGGCATCACGTCGATTTGCGCATGAACCCATCATTGCTTCAGTAAGACGCGTTGGAAGATTATCGTCCCTGGAATTTGGACTAATGCCAGCAATTTCAACAAGCGCTGAATTCGTGCCGGCGTAGACTTCTGCCCCTGAAAATGATGGCCGCGAAGGAGAAACTTCGACTTCTTGGGCTAGATGGTCAAAAAAGCCCATACGATTAAGATAACCCATCGTTCCGGCCTCTCCTTCCTCAAAATCAATACGAACACGACGAGTAGAAAGATTCAGTTGATTACATAGGGATAAAAGCCTAACAGCGCTATCCACCATGATCTTGCAACCAGCTGGAAAGCGAAAAATTACTTCATAAACATCAATGCCATGAGGATTTCCCCCATCTTCAATGGATTTTTCCAAAACAGAGGCATCAATCCATTTTGGTGGGAAACTAATTTCGCATATCACAATTCCTAATCCTTAGATCCAGACCTACTCAAACTCCGCATTTCCAAACTTCAAAACATGGCAATTTTCCCGGACTGTTCTTTGAACGGATTCATCAAAGCCGTCTTTCGACTTCGCCCGAATTTCCACTGAGATTTCGACATCCACTCCCACTCTGGCCGTAAACTGCTGAACGACCTCATCGACGATAGTGGCAAAGTCCATTTTTGCCTTGATAGGATCGAGATCAAGCGTGCCGTAGAACTGTTTTTTTGTCGCCTGCGTTGGCGTTGGTGTCACGGTTGGCGGTACCACTGGCGGTGTTTCTTTCACGCCATCGCCAGCCCCGCCGCCTTTAGTTTCTGGCTCTGGTTGCGGCTTAGGCTTGGTCAATTCTTTGTATTGATACGCAGATTCCTTCTCGATCAAAAGCGCATCTTCATCAATAGTTACCAATGCCGGACGACCAAAGGCGAAACCTAGATACTTGTCGCCGTCCTTGCCAGCGGCATAACCGAAAAAGTCCTCTGTCTCCAAACCTTGTGAAATTGCCATCTCGAACACATGACTATTCACCAGCCGAGGAAAATAAAGGTAGCAATTAAAATCCTGCCAAACTTTTAAGGCGCTAACTTCCTTAACACCGTCCTTAAAATAATATTGTTGCAAAACATTTAGCAGATGCTTTGGAGACCATGCGGTTATTAACCAGTCTTCTTCCCGCAATTTGTTTTCAATCTCTTGGATAAGATTTTGCGCGGCCGTGGAAACTGGAAGCGCTTCCCAAGTCACTGTCGGCTTACCTTTGACGATTTCTTCGGATGGACAAATCAGCCACTTATAGGTGTCCCGCACCATTCTTAATAAGGTGTTATCGGCATCCTCTTTGAGCTTTTTGGCTTGTTTGACCTGTATGGTATCCAGGACTAATTTTTCAGAATCGATATCCGAAACAATGGATAACCAGGCCAGAAAACTCTTGGCTTGCTCGCGCAACCGGCTGACCACATCATAATCAGGCGCTAGAAAAATCAAGCGATTTTGCTTTTGTCTGGGTTGATCGCCGCGATTTCTCAAAATGGCATCGGCCGAAGAATACGCAGTTTTAGTTGCGCCCTTGCTAAAAGCGGCATTCGGCGGCAACACCACCAAACGTGGGCCGGTACCATAATCATCCGGAACATCCGCAGACGCCGTAAAAATATGAATACCGGAAAAAATATTACCCTTTGCTATCACGCGATTGATGCGATCTTTCAATAGCGGCAATACATCATCGTTTTCATTGAAACGCTGTTTGCGCGTCTCCATTTCCCGCCGGAGGTTCGGCGTAATATCAAACCAAAAGCGGTTATTTTCATGATTGATGTAGTTGAGCTTGTCTAACAGATGCTTCAAGGCATCTTTATAGTGGCCAATGGTTTGCTCAGGCTGAGCGACACCTAAAAGAATATGCGTCAGGTCCAGGCCTTTAATCATTTTCCCAGCAGAACCCGGCGCACTACCCAGGAATAAAGTTCTGCCTAATCTGCGCCCAGCCTGGATTTTGCCAAATATGGGTTGTCGGTCTAATTCGGCCGGACGGGAGTGTTCGCCATCAATATCCTGATCAATTACCGGATCCCAACCTTGCGGTAGAAAATCCAAACATTTATTCCGTACTGTAGCGTCATACAAGGGCAGGTTACCCGGCATGATCATCAAGTCGGCATTGTTATCTTTCCAAAGCCGATGAACGATTTGCGCCATCAACTGCAACACGCCGCGAGTCCGTTGGAAACGGGCTAACGTAGACCAGTCTTCATAAAGCCTATCGAAGATTTCTGGATGAATCGGATAGGCTTGTTTCATGCGATCAAAGTAGCGGCCTTCCTGTGTTTCATTGGGCAATTCCATTTTATTGGCGACATAAAACTCCGCAAACGACCGGCACACATCTTCCATCGATAATTGATCATCAATGCGGTCAAACAAGCGTCGCCGAACAATGCTAAACGCTTCATCCTTGGAAACCGGCTTCCAGATTTTATGCAAACGGCGAAAGTAATTTTCCAATTCGGCGAGAACTACCTGCCCCCGGCCCTCACCGGCATTATGAGAATCCGGCAGTGATGCTAACATAATCGCATGGGGTACCGACTTAATCCCTTCGGTTAATGCTTGGATAAACGTCATATTGGTTTCGAAGGTTCCGGCCTTATAACTTCTGCCTTCCTGAAACTGACGATAGAACGCCACCAACTCGTCCATCAAAATGACACAAGGCGACGCCTGAGACAGCAGCTCTATAACGGTATCTTTATCCGGAGACGTGCCATTTTCATCAGCATTACGAATCTTTTCATAAGCTTCCTCCCCGCCCAATTGCCAGGCTAATTCGCCCCACAAGGTATGGCAATGGATAGCGCCGTGCGCTTTGGGTTCTGAAACGCTGAAGTTGATGCCGTCGATAACGGCAATACGGGCTTTGGGTAATTCGGTGATGCCGGCCGCATCGACAATCACCGACACGCCATTGAGCTCACCAACCGACCGTTCGCCTTTAGCCAGGTGATAGACAGCCAGCATAGTATGGGTTTTGCCCCCACCAAACGCGGTTTGCAGTTGAATAACCGGATCGCCACCTTGTCCTGACAAACGTTTAACGACGCTATCCAATAACAATGCCATACCTTCGGTGATATAGGTTCTGGCAAAGAACTGCGCCGGATCTTGATATTCAGGCGTAGCCTTACCCTGATGAACTTGCGAAATATCGGCAGCGAATTCGGACTCTTGAAACGTGCCTTTCAAGACATCCTGATGAGGTACTGCAATCTCACGCCAAGGTTTAATCGTCATTACAGTTTTTCCTTACAGTTATTCTTCTATCCAGCTAGTTTGCGTACCGCGATGACCTGCATCATGCGATGCACCGACAATGCCATGCCAGGATGTAATCAGTTCGTTATAGGCGCGGGCTTCTTCCGCCCATTTTTTGCGTTCGCACAGGGTATAAAGGTGATAAGCGAGTTGGCGGATCTGTTCGCCTTTATCCGGTATACGAGCGAGTAATTGACCTGCTTCGGTTTCGCCTTTTTGGTTCAACGCTCTGATTAAGTGATGACAGGCTTCCCAAATAGGCATCCGGTGATCGGTCTTGGGATCCCAATCGCCCGGATAGTCTTCCCACTTCATCAGCTTCACTTTGCCGCTGCCGGACTCAATCACGCCGGATTTTTTGACACCATCCACCGTCGTCCCTTTAGCCCGAGTCAAAGTATCGGCTTCACCAAACGGCCCAGCACTCCAGCCATATTGATCAAACCAGGACGAACAAAACAGTGTGTCATTATCAAAGTTTCCAGAATCGGGATTTAGGTAATCGGTGATTTCGCGGTTAATCAGGATCAGTGCTTCATGTACGCTCATTGGCGTGCCATCCTGATTCAGAACCGATTGATATTGCGAGAATATGCCCATACCAGGGCCAATCGCGGCTTGTGCCAAATCTACTGGAGCAATTGGTGTTGATCCTTCAACACCGCCAATCATTGTTTCCAGGGATTCCGGCATTTTTTCACGGAGTTCTTTTTGGAATTGGCGGCGTGAAATGGTTTCTGCATCTTGATCGCGTTTTTGGCAAACCAAAACAATCGAAGAGGCCAGCGCATTCGTACCGGAACCAATCATACGATTACCCATTTCAGTTCGCATAGGCCAAGTTCCAGTAATGGCAAAACCGGCTCGAAGAACTGCCTCTAAGAAAGTTTCCCATCCAGTAGAGGATGTCCCAGATTCCTTTGTTTCTGCCTGTTTGAAGGCATAATAGATTGTAACTGGGAATGCAGGATGAGCTTGTTCTGCGAGATTATGAATAGCTCGCGTCATGCCATCCATAAAGAAATTTTCGGCTTTCTCTTTTGAACCGTGTCTATAGGGCGTAGC
The DNA here is from genome assembly GCF_050611805.1 of Methylotuvimicrobium sp. Classification (NCBI taxonomy): domain Bacteria; kingdom Pseudomonadati; phylum Pseudomonadota; class Gammaproteobacteria; order Methylococcales; family Methylococcaceae; genus Methylotuvimicrobium; species Methylotuvimicrobium sp. The sequence continues at coordinate 28,533 of NZ_JBNGHF010000017.1, read as the reverse complement.
GACTAATTCTTCTGCTTTGGGAACCGCTAACGTTGCAAACAAATCAGGATAAATTGATTTTAATGAACGCCGCATCCAGACATAAAAGAAATCGGATAAATCAGCATAGCCGATGTTGTCATAATACGGCGGATCTGTAGAAACAACCTTTCCTTCAGAAATTCGTTGTGTGGATGCGTCTTGTTGCAACACATTTGCTTTTTTAGGTTTTATCGCTTCTTTGTCTAAAATTCGCATCATATTGTTCAAAGTAACAATATAATCCCCCATTGAATTTGCAAATACATTTGGCTCTGTAAAATCCCATGTCATTGGTATTGCTTGTCTCGTAAACATATGAATAGCCTGATTCATCGATGGCTTCCAAGTAACAATAGTATTTAAACTATCACTCAATTTACTGACAGCTATTCCCAAATAAACAACCACAGCTTCCCCATAAGCTGTAGCGCCGCTTCCGCCTTGATCCAATCCTTTGCCATCATCTTCCATTCCCGCTTTCTTGGCATCTAAAATGATTTGGTCGCGTGCTTCCTGCACCAAATCGGAAAAGGTCGTTAGAGCGACGAGTTGGCGGGGGGTGAACAGATGTTTGAAGTGGGTCATGCCATATAAAGGCGTAAACATAGAACGTTTATCGGGAGCAATTTCTGCTTCTGGCATCCACTCCGGTTGCGCTTGATCGGCAATCGCTTCCATTTCTGTAGTTGGTGGCAAATAAACCCGGCCATTTTTGCCTTCGGCGACAATCGCTATCAGTCGCTGTCCCATTCGACCGGCTTTGCCTTCACCTTTGATATGTTCCCCGGTCATCGGCGTATCGGAAAGGATACATTTGAAGTTAGCGCCACGAGATAGCTTGGTGCCGTCTTTTGCCCAAGCGGGGAACTTACCGGTTCGAACAGAAAATCGGTAACTATCATCTTCAACGATAGGTTCAATCCAGGCCTCTTTTCCTGCCTTACTCGATAAAACAAAACTGGATGCTAAAGGCACATGCACATGACTAAATGCCGGATTCGAGCTCTTTACAGTTCTTGCCCACAGCCAGGCAATAACGGTTAATTTCTGCCCAGTAAGTCCTTTTAAATCTGGCCGCTCTTTCGCCAGTTCATCGGTAATTTCAACCTGCGGATAAAGATGGCCAATACGCTTGAAAGCTTCTTCACGCATCCAGTGGCCGTAACGTCTTACATCTTCGGCTAAGCCTTGTGCACCCGCCCAATCGTCGGTCTGATTGACATGCTCGCCCTTAATCACAGGCCCAACCGGTGCACGACCAGCAAACTTCGGCGGAATCTCGATCATCGCCTTGTTGATCATTACTGCAACCGGATTCAAATCCGAGGCGTAGGATTCCAGACCGAGGCGCTGGGCTTCCAACGGTAATGCCCCACCACCGGCAAAAGGATCATGAAAGGCCGGCAACTTTTCAGGATCAAAGCCCGGTTTGCCTTTATTGAGTTCACAAGTTTCCCGCCAGCTTTTGCGAATGGCTTCACGGGCACGGTTCAATACCGTTTCGTTATTGGTGTTTTCCCATTTCACCAAGTCGCGAATAATGTCGAACAGTTTTTCCCGTTCCTGATCGGCTTGCTTACGGGTTTTCCCGGAGAAATAGCCCCGCTCACCGCCTGGATCGTTGACCATTTGCGCAAAGATCACCGCCCGTGCGGCCGCCAGAGGCCGCCTTGCCCACCATAAATGCAGAGTCGATGGATGACCGTGGCGAATCGATTTTTCCCGTGCCGCCGCTACATTAATGTCATCCAATGGCAACGCCACTTCGATCAGTTTTTTGGGCGCTTTGATGTTTGAACTCATGTGTCTTAGTTTTCCTTACAGGGTTTGTTCCGGGGCAAGCGCCTTGGAAAGTAAATCTTTCAAATCGTAGTTAATGCTGGCCACGCCAAAATCCGGTTCATGCTGGAATGGGTTGCGCAGGTAATGCGGCCCTTCAATCGCGCCGTTATCATCGATCACGACAATAGCCAGTAGAAACTTGTCTTTCTGATTCAGGCCATAAACGATTTCGTTACGGCTCACAGTAATCGTGCTTTGTCCTTTCGACCGGCCTTTGACCTCGATATGGCGATCTTCCGGCAGTTTGTTGTTTTGTTTGGCCGGTCTGGCAGTCACATCCCAACCGCATTTTTCCGCTGAAACATCGATCACTTCATGGCCTAACTGCCGTTCCGCTTCTATCACGGCATTCATGGCGATTTGCTCGATACGCGCACGAGCTAGGGCATCGGCGCAAAAAGTGGTTTCGCCTTTGCGTTGGGCCAATAAGCCTTGCGGAATAATCAGCGCTCCGCCAATGACTACCGGCGTACTGGACACCACATGGTGCATGGCTTCCAGTTCTTTTTTGCGCTGTTCAAGACGAGCAGTTAATTCTTCCACCCTGCGTTTGGCATTGTCGGGCTGCAAACGCGGTTGTTTACCGGCAGCCACGTCCTCGCTGAGTTTGATATAGCGATCCGACCAATAATTGATTTCCTTGACCAGGCGTTCATTGACAGCCGCCAGGATTTTTTCGACTTGCCGTTCTCGCCGTTGCTGCACTTCCTGAAAATGTTCCGGAGCCAGTTTAGCGGATGCTTGCGCCAGAGCCAGACTTTCCAGATTTTGATTGAGCCACGGCGCATTCAGCACATCGGCAATCAATTTCATATCGTCATCGGCTATGGTCTGCAAATCCAAATGCGGAGCCCAACCGGCTTGAACGGTTTGGCCATTTTCATGGATCTCGACAAACTGTAAGCGCCGGGAGACATCCTTGGGGTCGTCCATAGCGCTTTCGCGAATACGATGATCGAGCATGAATAACGCTTTCGGTTCTAGGCTGTCATCATTCGGATCCACCAGCACCGCACCTGATTTCAGCTTATTACGATGGGCTTCCAGGGTTAAATCGATCACGGCATGCATTAAGGGATGTCCGGGATGGATTAAGCTGGCCATCGGTTTGCCATCCATGCGGATATGCTGTTTCTCAAAACAAATCCGCTCATATTTGGATAACACCGGTGTTCGCGTCTCACCGATGACCCGGTCCCGTTCGCGAATAGTGGCAGGCACATGGCGGATTTCGAAACGTCCGGATTCGCGCGGGCGTAGCTCTCCACCTAACAACTTGAAGCCTTCCGAGAAAAAAGCCCTAATGAAATACGGTTGGAGTTTTCGCGCTTCAGCCTTGTCCATTTCATCTTTAATGGCATAAAGCTGCTCCAGGCCCATATGCTCTTCACACAAAGCATTTCTGGCCATGATGGTCTTGAGATGCTCCGTGTTCAAAGCCCCTTCAATGACTTGATTGAGTTTGGCTTTGATTTCCGGACTCTCACCATAGCGAATAGCTTCAATCAGCAAATCTTTCAAGGAATGGTTTTCGAACGCTTCGCCCAAAATATCGAACACCCGCCCACCCAGTGCCGCCCGTTCGATTTCCAGTTTGTCTAACAAACGTTGAAACACTTCGCCTTCGCGGGTTTCATTGGCTACCAAATTCCAAAGATGGCAGACTTCGGTTTGGCCAATCCTGTGAATACGTCCGAAACGCTGTTCCAGACGGTTTGGATTCCATGGCAAGTCATAATTGACCATCAAATTGGCATTTTGAAGGTTGACGCCTTCCCCGGCTGCATCGGTGGCCAGCAGCACCAAGACATCCGGATCGTTGCGAAAGCGTTCTTGTATCTTTCTGCGCTCATCACGATTGACTGCCCCATGAATCACCACCACTGCATCGGGCTTGCCTATCAGGCCGCTGATACGCCCATTCAGGTAATTTAAGGTGTCTTTATGTTCGGTGAAGATGATCAGCTTACGCCGGGCTCCACCAGAGGTATACATCTCGGGGCGATCTTGCAGTAAGGCGGAAAGTTCTTCCCATTTGCGATCCTGGCCGGAATGCACCACTTGCTTGGCCTGCTCTTCCAGTTTCTGGAGAATGAAAATTTCAGCCTGCAATTCTTCGATGGTTCGGGCAGCAGTCGCCTGATCCACGACATTCTCGACCCAATCTTCGTAATCCTTCCCCGCCATTTCGTCGGCCGCTTCATCAATATCATCCGGAACATCTTTGTAAACGTCATATTCGGCCAAAGTTTCGGCCATATGATGACCACGCTGGATTAATTGCTCTTCTCGCAAGCGATTTTCTAGGCGCTTGCGACGGCGTTTAAGCGATTGATAAATCGCTTCTGGACTAGACGCCAAACGCCTTTGCAGCTGAGTAAGCGCGAAGCCTACTGTGCCTTTGCGCTTGCCGTCCAGATTATCGGCCCGATTCATTTCTTCTTTGACGTAATCGGTTACGGCAGCATAGAGCGCTGATTCCAAATCCGATAAGTCATAATTGGCGGTATAGGCTCGGCGTTCCGGAAACAGCGGCGTGCCGTCGAACTTCAGCAGTTCCTCTTTGACCATGCGCCGCATCAGATCGGACACATCGACCTTATGTGCCCCTTCCCGAAATTTGCCGTAAAAGCGATCCCCATCCAGTAGCGACATGAACAACTGAAAGTCTTCTTCCTTACCGTTATGCGGTGTCGCGGTCATCAACAGATAATGACGGCAAACCGAGCCGAGTAATTTGCCCAGTTTGAATCGCTTGGTTTCGTTAATTTTGCTGCCAAAGTAATTGGCTGACATTTTGTGGGCTTCATCAACAACGATCAGATCCCAGTCGGTGGATTGCAGTTTGGCTTGAAAATCTTCATTGCGGGATAGTTGATCCAAACGGGCTATCAGTAAGTGATGTTCATCGAAAGCATTGCCGGAATGTGCGGTCTGATCCAGTTCCTTACTGAAAATCTTGAATTCCACACCGAACTTTTCATACAGTTCATCTTGCCATTGTTCGACCAGGCTACCCGGAGCCACAATCAAAATGCGCTTGGCATCCGCCCGCATCAGCAGTTCACGAATAAAAAGGCCCGCCATGATGGTTTTGCCGGCACCGGGGTCATCCGCCAACACATAGCGCAGTGGCTGTCTTGGCAGCATGGATTCGTAAACAGCGGAAATTTGGTGAGGTAGCGGTTCAACGTTAGAGGTATGCACAGCCATCATTGGATCAAACAAATATGCTAGGCGGATACGATAGGCTTCCAAACCCAATTTGAACTCGGCTCCGGGCGCATCGAACGCCCAGGGCTTGCCCACTTCGGCAATCGTCAAGTGAAGCTCATCGGCACGAAATAACAAGCGTTCGGCCAATTGGCCACTTGATGTGCGGTAATATACCGTCAACGCATGATCACCAACGGGCTCAATGGTGACGACTCGTACCACTTCGCCAGTCACGATTCCGCTAATGGCCGCGTCTTTCTTGATGTCTTCCAGTTTCAGCACAATAGGTTTAGTCCCTTACTAATCCACGCTTTTAATCGTGATATTGATGTTTTTGTCTTCCTGTTGCCGTTCCAGGAATTCATTGATGGCTTTCCGGATTAACCAGGCGGTAGACACACGACCATTTTTGGCTATCTGCTCCATTTGCAGATAGTCATCTTGGTCGAGATTCACGGTAATGCGTTTCAAAGGTTTGTCTTTATAGTGCTTGGTCATAGAGGCTTCGATCTTGTGCGAACAACACAAATGAGGCGTCAACTATAACGTAAACATGCATCACTTTGATATATGTTTTAGCCGTTAAGTAAAATTTGTTCAGATTCGAGATACATTCATAGTTGTGATATCAGATTCTCGATGAGAACGCGGTAACCCTTTTTCTTCTTGGCATCGAAAACTTTCCCAGCGGCTTCCAACGCTTCCGGTTCGGTATCGAACCAATCCTTCCGGACGGTACCGGGCGATCCCACTCTGCCCCATTCCCGGACCAACGACCAATCACCGAATAGGCCCGGCGATACAAACATCTGATAGAACCGGTGCATGTTTTGGTCGGGATCGTGGCGTTCCTGGTAGATGCGGTTCATGACTCATTGCTTCGCAGATTTGTTAATGCGTCTACCGGCTGATGCCAGGTATAAAAGATGTTACGGATAAACGCCATTCGGTAGTAGCTTCTGTCAGTTTGAAATCCTTGACTATTCGATTATCGTTTGGATAGAGCTCCAGTTTTCGTTTTATTAAAGTAGTAAACATTTGCATGGCAACCTGCTCTTCGGGCAAGACCTTTATAAATCCAAGTATTTGTTCGTCACGCTTCTCTTCGGGTTGATTAGCTATATTCCAGGCGGCCATAGCCATCATGGTCAGATTTCTATAGCCGGCTAAATCCAAATTTTCATAATGAAAAGGCTCGCTAATTTTAATCAGAGCTTCTGATATTTTAACGTCATCGTTTTGCTCAGCACTGGCGGCCTGTTGTCTTTTTAAGTGTTTGTTGCGTCTGGCTTTACCCATCGTTATTTCCTAAATATCCGCCACCAGCTTACTCAACCGCTCCTGTCCTGCATGCGTGTAAATCTGCTTGGTAGTAATGATTTCTCAAACTGGCCAAACAGGCTTAACTTTTTTTATTAAAGGCTTTTAAAGCTTCTTCATACTCTGCCTTGATATCAAACCCGACATCTTGCCCGGGCGCGATTTGTTGTATCGCAACATACATGATGCAGACGACATTAAGTCCTGTGTAATTTCCAGGTATTGATCTGAGCAGGTAGGTTTTATCCGGATTATTCACATCCAATCCGCTTTGCCCTAGTGTTGCGGTTTCGAGCGCTACACCGGCAATCTCTTGGTGTGACATGCCTTTGAATTTCTCTAAGGCTTGAAGACAATAGTCAATGGCATTTTGATTAAGACCTTCGGTTTGGCGGAATTTCTCATAGGCAATGTCGCGCAAAATTTCTTCCGCTCGTTCTGCCATTTTGGAACCTGGAGATGCATGAATCACTTGTTTCAATAAAGCTGATGCTCTATTTTTAATGGCTTCGTCTTCGTGTGTGGACAGCAGGTTTTCTGCTAAAGCCAATAAAGCGATCGGGTCTTTGGGTGCAGCCCTAACTGCGTTTTCTAGTAACGCCGAAGCATCCGGTTCGTTGAGTTTTGACGCAATATAACCAGCAGTACGCAGTGCATATTGGTCATTCGGCGCCAGTTTTACAGCCGTTTGCGCGGCTTGATCGGCTTCAATAACTTGGTTGTTTCGCATGTAGGCTACCGCCAATGCTACCCAGGCATGAGGGTAATCCGGCTTGATTTGGGTTAATTTTGATAATAACTCGATAGCCTTGCTCAGTTTGTCTTCATCGCTGTAGACCATACCCAGATTGTAAAGCACGATTACATTAGCCGGATATTGGGCGTATAGATCTTCAAAAATAGCTTTGCCTTTTGAGTAAATCCCACGCTGCAAGGCGTCCAAGCCCTCCTCCGATTTTGTTTTCGCTTCGAGGTCTTCAGCAATAATCAGTGTATCTTGCTCAATGCTAACCTTGGAAAATAAACCATCGGCGCTGTATTCTTCGATGATGTGTTTTTTTAGATAGTCTTCAAACCCTTCTGTATTCGGGTCTTGGTAGTCTTTCGGCAAAGCCGACAAATCGTAATCGGCGATTTTGATAAAAGCGGTGCTAGGGGTTTGCATATTTATAGGGTTGTCCATTCAAAGCGGTCAATTAAATCCAGGCGATTAAGCCAAGCATCAACCAGTTCGCTATCGGTTGCATCGGCCTTGCTGCCTGTCACGTCGCCAACCAGGTCGGTACAAATTTCTTCAAAACCGCATTGCTTATAGGGCTCAAAAAAATCGGTGCGGTCAAATAAGTAGTCTGCAGACAGAGCAACGGCACCATTGATGGCTTGATGACTATGCAATATCCAATCAGGGAATTTCGTAGGGTCAATTTTTAACGAACGTTCGCCTTCATTTTTTTCAAACAGGAAATGCGTCAATTGGCTATCCCTCAACTCAGGATAGTCTCTGTAAATTTGAGCAGAGAGCTTAATCATGGTTGCTGTGCTACGTAGTTGTCCGCCTAGTCCTGCCATAATCTGGTCTGCGGTTGCTTTAGCACTCTTCGCATCGTAACCGAGCGCTAACAATTCATTTACAGTTTTAACCATGTTGGCTTTTGATGTGGTTAAATGCTTCGATTCCTGTTGTTCATAAAATCGAATCGCCAATGCGCACTGCACACCGATAAGATACGGAATATCCGGTCTTTTAGGATTGACTGAAATTCTCAACTGCTTAGACCATTGAGCTTCACTTAAATGCAGCACGGCCCCGACATTCAAAGTATCGTCCCATGTTACACGTACTGGTAATTTGCTTATCTGTTCGGCGGCTTTAATTATTAGTTCAGCCTGTTTGTAGTTAGTTTCTGGCATTTTCCTATTGGTTTATTTGATTTTAACAAAACAGTTTAAATTTATATGACGCTAGATGTCCGCCACCAATTTACTCAATCGCTCCTGCCCCGCATGCGTGTAAATCTGAGTGGTGGCGATACTTTCATGGCCTAACAGCGCCTGTATATCGACCAATTGTACATCCTTTTCCAGCAGCCGAGTCGCATAAGTATGCAGGAGCTTGTGCGGAGTGACTTTCTTTTCAATGCCGGCCTTGTCGATCATCTTCTTTAAATACGCTCGCGCGGCATGCGCACTGGCCGGCTTTTGCCCCGGTTTTTTGGCGAACAGGTATTCATCCGGCGTTTTGCCGACGATGGTCAAAGCCAGCACCCGGCCGAAACTTTCCGGCAGCGGCACTTGCCGTTCCTTGTTGCCCTTCCCTATCACCCGTACCGACTTGGCCACGCCATCGACCACACGGATCTGGTGTACTTGCAGGCTCAACGCTTCGCTGATGCGCAGGCCGGACTTCTGGATGAGCTCGAACAACAATTCGTAGCGCTGTCGCACTTTAATCGCCGAAGCCCGGCTTCGGCCAAATATCGTCTCCGGAATATCGTCATAGTTGCGCGTCGAGCGATTGAAAGTGTCCTGTTCTTCCGGCTCCAGCCAAACCTGCATCCGTTTTGGCCGTTTCGGTTTCTCGATCTGGTAGATAGGGTCATCTTCCACCAGATCATTGCGTTTGCCCCATTTGTAAAAAGTGGCCAGACAGGAAATCTTTCGAGCGATCGCATGGGGGCCGACTTTGTTTTTCGCCAGGTGCTGAACAAAGTTTTCCGCCGCTAAGTATTTGCACCGTCGCCAATCCAAACCCTCGCCTTCCAGCCATCGTTGCCAGATGCCTAAATCCGAATTGTAGTTGTAGCAAGTCGCATCGGAGTGGCCCTTGGTGTATTTCAGATAGGTCAAAAACTCTTTTCGGATTTGTCCGAACGTTTTTTCATTTTGATCGTCCATCTCTCCTCCATGCCGCGTTTCGAAACCTGTTGGAGAAATTTAGGCCTTTTTTTGGGCCCGGCGGCGATTTGCGATTTACTAAAATGACTATTTTGTAGCATTATACTTAAAATACCAAAACGTAAAATTCCTGGTTTCATGCAAAAAACCTATTAGGGAACACGAAAACACAATTTCGGGAGTGCCTGGGAATAAAAAATCTTGAATTACTAAAATTTTTGTTTTAGGAATTTTACCCTCAGTTTCCCCTATTCCCACCCAAAATTGGCAAAACTGATTGGGTCAGCTAGCATTAAAATTTATCCGCACAGTAAGTTAACGCTAACACTTCCCTAGTTACCGATAACCCTAAATACGGAACATGGCCATTTCAAATCGAGAGGCGACGATAACCGGCTATGCCGACGTGATCGGCGAGGCCCTGAAGACGTTGGAAATCGAAATGACGCCGGCCGGGACCAAAGACATGGTGCGGTATGGCCCGCTCTATCTGAACAACGAGACGAAAATCGAACGATGATACTCATGACAAGCCGGTGCGATCTATGAGCCTCAAAGCGGAACGTAATAGGAAAAAACTTGCCAAGAAAGCGCGCAAGGGCTTTAAAGACTACCCTGCCGCGACCATTGCTTTTTATGGACCAACCGATAAACAAGCGACTAAAGTCACGGTTAGCATTATACCTTATGAAGACTCTCCGCCTGTTCGCTTATCCAGCTGGTATTCCGAGCATGACGTCAGGCGTGATGAAGAGATCGGTCAAATGTTACTGGACTATTTGGCGGAACATGGCATCAAATCCGTCGTGATGACCGATCGCATTATTGGCTGTCCTCATCAGGAAGGCATCGATTATCCCGAAGGCGAAACGTGCCAAGTGTGCACGTTTTGGAAAGGGCGAGACCGATGGACCGGCGAAAAAATGCATTAATGCAGAACTATATTATCGAAAACTGTTATCCCCAAAATCTGTGGATAACCTTGTCAATAAACAGTCATATTTCCTCCGAAGCCCCCTTTTCTACTGGAATTGAATTGAATTGAACAAAAATTGGACAGCCCTTTTTGATCATGGTTTTGAGCCCCCGATGACAGTCGGAGGAGGATGTCGATCGACTCATGGCAATACTGAGCGGCGAGGAAAAGCTGATGATTGCGTTAATGCCCGAAGATGACCTGATCGATCTGCACTTTAGCCTTGGCCTGGCGATCCGGAATGCGTTTGGCTTGCACGAACCCGGGAGTAAGTTACTGGCTTCGTGCGGCACTTCTCACCCGAACGATGCTTCCGGTGTGATAATTAGCGCATTATGGCGTGCGTTACAGGCTTAGGACAACTACCGGGTTTCATGGGGGAAAAATGGGCATACAGGATCGCGATTACTACAGGGACAGATACCGTTATCAGAAACCTCCCAAAAAAGGCGGAGGAAGCCTGAAATATCTTATTATTCCCGCACTAATGCTGGCCTCGCTTTGGTATGGTGCCGATGCTTTTTTTAAATATCAAGCTTCCGGGAAGATCCATGCCTTTTCGCCGGGGTTGTTCTCGCCTTCTCCGGCCCCCTCTTCTCCAACAACACCGGCAAAGAAACATGGCATGAATCCCATTTCCGGCGGCATTGTCTTGAAAACCGATCGGCATGGGCATTTCTGAGGCACAGCTCTGGTTAACGGCATTCCCATGCCATTTCTGATCGACACCGGCGCAACAAAAACCGTGATTCCGGAAAAAATGGCAGCCTCGGCCGGCTTGCCTTTCGGCCGCTACATCCAGGCAAGCACGGCTGGCGGAAAAATATCTGAACGTGAAACCCGGATAAGCAGCTTGAGAATCGGCAATGCGGTAATAAGAAATCTCGACGCTCATATCAATGGCCATTTGGATGAAGCGCTGATTGGAATGAACACCTTAAGATATTTCCACATGACACAACATGGCGATACTTTGACGTTGGTGGCAAACAATCAGGTTTCAAACAAAAATGCCACTCAACCGGCTGTTAGCTTTGATAGTACCCCAGCGCAACAGCCGCTTATAAGAAAGCCAGTGACTATTAAAAAGACGGTAACCTGCGACAAACACAACAACTGCAAAACGACTTACAGCGACCGATAAGGACACGCATGAAAACATTCAAAATCATTTTCAGCCTGATAGCCTTTGGCCTGACAAGCCTGTCAATGGCCGATATCGAAACCGTGCCTCACCCGATCGACCTCAAATACGAGGCCTGCCTGGAAAAGACAACCGATTATCCGGCGATGATGAATTGCGTTGAAATAGCCAATTCGGAATGGCAAAAAGAGATGTCTTCGATCTATGGGAAACTGCAAAGCCGGTTACAACCGAAAGACCATTCGACATTGGAGAAGGCCCAAAAGGCGTGGCAGGCATACCACGATGCCGAATTTGCTCTTTATAATGCGTTGCAGGCCAGCGAAGAAGTTGACGCCTTTATGTTCGCCGAAAAGAAAATGCGAGTGCTAGGCAACCGGGCCAAGGAGTTGCAGAATTTTAGCGATTATTTGCTTTTGACTGAAACGGAGAAATAGCCGCAGCTCGTTTAACCGCCGATATTGATACTAGGCAAATAACATGAATGAAGAGCCAACAGTTGAAGATAAGGAAATCGACATCAACGACCCTCGCCTGCCTGATACATTGCGTGAACACGGTAAACTTTTTAAAAAGCCGGCTCGTTGGGTGATCGATTTGGGAAACGGCGAATATTTGCTGTATGCCGAAGATTTCGAGCTTCTGGATGCGGTATACAATTGCTTTTGAGAAATTATTTTATTCTTGTCGTGACCCTCTCTGAATCAGCAATAACAGCAACTAGACAATGCTAATTCCGAAGGTAAGCTCTCAAATAAATAGTCAAACAAAGAGGAATTCATGGGACCTTACTATCGCAGCTCATCGCAAGGTGTGGGCGCTTTTTTTGATCTGTTTTATCAATATCCAGTATTGATGCTGGCTGTAACCGCTGGCATAGTTGGCATGGGCATTTTTATTTATCGCAAAAGAAATCGAGATAAGGTGACTCGCTTGTGATTTGTCGCTTTGAACCCGCAAATCGTTTGACCAAGCGCAATTCGTCCCTGTATTGCCCCAATGGCAAAACGAATGGCTCAAGCTTTCATTTTCCAATCGTGCGCGGGTATTAGCCTTCCCTGACCTAGCGGATGTCGATCGTACCGGTTGTCGCCACCGAATCCCTGCCGATCGCTTGCGTGTTGGTCAGCGTGTTTTTCGAGGCGTTGATCAGAGTCGATTTCTCGACTTTCGAGCCGACGATGCTGATAGAACCTGTGTGAGCGGCGCTGTTGCGACCGATCGCCTGAGTGTTGGTCAACGTGTTTTTGGAAGCGTTGATTATCGTGGATTTTTCGATTTTCGAGCCTTCGGCCATGGCTGTGCCGGCGACGACTGACATTAAAACGACTGCTGCGAAAGATACTGTTTTCATGGTGGTTTCCCCTTGGTTTTTGTTGGTGTTGTTCGTTCAAGCGTTTCGTTGAACTTGGGTACAGTATCCCGATTTCCGGAAGAAAAGGCGGTGATCGAATCACGCCGTTTGTGTGATTTATTCACCGGCCGCGAATCGAGAGGACATTGTCCGGTGAATCCGCCAATCGTCCGGGCGAGCGCAAAACGTCCCTGTTTTGCTCTACGCCCTCCCGAATGGCTCACACCCTCTAGCCGGAAGCGCCCGAGCATGAGCCATCCCGAGCTGCACGGCGCTGGCCTTGCGTACCAAGCGATATGGATGCTTTCTCAGCCATGTATTTTGTCGAGCCGGCTTTCAACCTTGTCGAACAATTCGTAAACGAAATCGCTTCTCTGAGACGCGCTGCATTGGGCAAACGATTTCAATTGCTTGACGCCTTCGACTTTCAGGCGGAAGATTTGATTGCCGTCCAGTCCTTTGAGGTTGTGCCGTTTCAGGTTGACCATTTTGAGCATGACCGGAATGATGGGTTTTTTCTTGTCTCCGACCAGCCGAGGCAGTTCTTCCTCATCGATGAACTTTGAAGCCAGAAACGCCGGGCTGATTAGCAATAAGCCCACATCGCAATTGTCGAGCGCTTCCTTGATCTCCTCACGCCAATTTTCGCCGGGCAGAATCTCGGTATCTTGCCAAAACAGATACTCGTATCTTTCGGAGGGCGCCGTCATTTCCTTGAACTCATCCATGAAAGCGCTGGCGTATTCTTCGTCGTCATGCGCATAGGAAACGAAAAACCTTATCTTTATCCTTTCTTTGTTGGCCATGTTTATCTCAAAGGACTCCCGCATTTAATCGTTAAAATTGTGACTCACTGCCGCTCACTTGAAGTATGGGATAATAGGTGGCAAACGCAACTAAAACCGGCCGCCTTTTTCAATTTGAAGCGGCTTTTGGGAGCCTGGTAACGCTTAGTTCTGTAAAATATACAGCGATAAGCCAACTATCATAACTTCCTACAATGGCATTTATTCAAGAACCGACGCATTACCACAAGACCGTTTTATCCGATCTTCAAGGCTCATGGTCTTTATTGCGGGAAACTGTGGTGAACAACTTCAATTTCGAGAATGCCGACAAATTGCTATTTCACATCGATGAGGCGATGAGTTGGGAGTTCGTGCGGAATCTGGCCAGAATGAGAGCGACGTTTATCCTGGTTCGGAACATTGCCCTTCAATCGCAAGCACCTCAAGTTATTTTAGATGCGATTGACGAGGTTCAGCACGATCTCGACGAAACGATGCAAGCTTTAGCGCAAGGCGAACTCTCTTAAATCGTCACATGGTTACCCTTCATTTTATGGGCCGCATCAAAATCGTTTCCGGTATCCGCCACCCACTTGCTCAATCACTCCTGCCCCGGATGCGTAAAAATTTGCGTAGCGGCAATACTTTTATGGACCAACAACGCATGTATTTCCCTTGCTGCACGCCCTTTTCCAGCAGGCGGGTGGTGTAAGTATGCCGTAGCACGCAACGAGATTCTGGGATCGAGCATCTACGTGCGGCGAATCTGACATACCCGAGAAATCCGCTGATAGGGGGGAAATTGATTAAAAAATAGACACCTTTGCCTAACCATTGATATGATCACCAAGAAAGGTGTTTGAACACAGACTTTTCCACAGATTTTGTGGATAACTTACTCGCTCCGGAACTTTGTCAGAGTACATAATCCTGATTATGCTGCATAAATTAATTCCGAAATCCTAAACGAATCGGTGTGGAGGGAAATATGGAAGCATTTTTGTTTGCGACCGCTTTGGTCGCCTCATTTTGCACGTTGGTGGTATTTTACCGTGCGAATAGACTGTTGGCCGCCCTGCCCGCCGACAAGGCAGCCGTTGTGTCCGGAAAAGTCACTTCCCTCATGGTCTCTGCCGGCAAGTGGCTGACCGTTGCCGGCGGTATCGGCACGCTGCCGTTGGTCGCGTTGTTGGTCTTTGCGCCCAATGCTCCGGGTTTCCAATGGGTTTCTGCCAGCGGGTTCGCCGGCTGCCTGGCTTTTGTTCTGGCGGCATTATTACTGGTTCCGGCCGGTCTGATCAACGGTATTAACCATTCGATCCAGATCAAGCGCCTGGCCGTCGGCGGCGCTCGTTTCGTCCTGGATAAAGGTCTGAGTCTGGCTCGCCAAAAAGCCTTCTGGCTGAACCTGGCCGCTATTACGGTCGTTATTGCTTTCCTGCCCTGGATCATCGATCTGTTGGCCTTTGCGGGTTATGCTTGGCTGCTGTTTATCGCTGGACGGATTGGGTTATTGGAGGGTAAATCTCACAATTACTTTGAAGAAATGTATAACTACTCTGAAAATTGTGCTAATTATGATTTTTACAGTGGCAATTTTTATAATACTTATCCTGATGACTAGGAATCTTACTTTTTACCTTTACTTATAGAGTCTTTTACTTTGTTACCGCCTGAAGCTCCGGCAGACTTAGGAGCATCGCCCAATCCCTTTGATACTTCGTTAACAGATGCACCAACCCTAAACCCCGCCCAAGTCAACAACCCAGACCAAAACAACGGCATCACGACGAACAGCCCGCCGATCACGAAATCAATGATCATTTCGACGAGCAGGTTGTTCGTCAATTGCAAGTTGTACCAGGACGGTTTGATCGCCTCGATCAGGTTGTTGTCCAGCCAATTGGCAATCGCCCATAGCACGGTCCAGAACTTGACCGAAAAAACGATGATCGACATGAAAATGATCTTGCCGGGCTTATAGGACGAAAACCAAAAGTAAAACGGCATCAAGGCGTAAATCAGCATAAGGACAACGGCCTGGATGATCGGAGCCGCCGCTTTCATTGCGTATAGCGCCGGATAAAACGATATGGCTTCCATGAAGGAGCCCAGCGTAGCGCCTGCCGAGCTGGCGGCGTTGGCAAAGCTCGCTTCGTTATAGCTATTCAGATTCCTCAGTCCGTTGAAAGCCGTTTCTTCCCGGCTGATCAATGTTTTGATCGCGATGTTTTCAACCTCGTCTTGTGGCTTGCCTGTTGTATTCGCGACATGCTGCTTGAACGTCGTCAACGCTCCGGCATCGATCTGGTCTGCTAAGGCTTCGCGCAGCCCGATGCCATTGGCGTGTCCGTTTCCAGTCCACCATTGCGCGCAGGTCGGTTTGCCGTCGACGGGGATATACACATTCGGATCGTATTCCAGGTCACGGTTCGGGTCGTAAGTAAAACCGGGGACCGTGGCGCTGGCCCGTGCGGTCTGGTAAGTCCCGTTCAGAAAAAATTGCGATCCCAGCCAGTTCAAATCTTCTTTAGGCAAAATGTTGGGATATGGTTGGTTATGGTCCAGGAACATCGCCATCGCATGCCGGTAACAATCCTTGTAAAACATCTGGACCTGGCGGCGCAGCTGCGGGTCTTTGACACGCGCGTTATCGATGCTGAACGACATCAGGCGGATATTGGCGGTACAGGGAATACCCAGGATCGCCGCATCGTTAATGCCGCCGGTCACCGCCAGAACGGCGTACCACCAGATTGGAACCAAGGCGTTATTACCGCCGAGCGCCGCCGCCGTAAACGTTGTATCGTAGGTTTTTCCGGTATTGCCGCCAGCCACCGCATTCCCGCTCGGATCACACGCTCTGGTATAACTCAAATTGTTGTAACTGACGGTCATGTAAGGTTGGACAGCGATCACCAACACCGCGAACATTGTCGTGGCATCGATTTCGATGCGGCGCAACGACACAGACGACGCGTCCTTGGCTTCCTGGCTGGTAATCGGTTCGACGATATTGCGCAAAAACATCCCGATGAACGGCAGATAGGCCAGACCGGTATCGATGAGAACATCCCATAAACCGTTGTACATCGTCCAACCGAATTGCGTGAGATAGATTTCAAGATACGAAGAAACGCCCATGACACTGCCTATAACCTAGAAAGATTGTCGATAAATTGCACGACGACACCGTGCGATAACACCGCTTCCATGATCAACAGCCACAACGCCATGCGCCACCGGTAACTCAACATGAGCGCCAATTGTTCGCTATTCAAACCGGTCCAGGCAGCATAGATTGCCGACCAGCGCGGCCATCCGATGATAATCACCAAAAACAAGCCAATCCGCCAAACCGCCAAGGGCCATTCGGCGGACTCGACCGCCCGCTTAATCGTTTCGATCGGATAATAAAAGCTTGCGACCATCAGCCCGATGGCAATGGCGAGTGAAAGAACCGCGGTGACCCATAACGACCCGGTAAAGACATGCCGGCCGCGTTTTCTGGCCCATGCCAATTGATCCTGTTCGGAAGGTTTCCCGTTCGTTTGTTTTCGACTTTTTCGACTCCTCATGGGTTTATCGCTCCATCCTCTATGAGTGAGTCCTCGGCCCCTGCTGCGGGAGGGGTTGATTGAGAGCGATTGTCGTGCTCCGCTTGCAATCCTAAGATCACGGCCGGCGTTTGCGACGCCAACTCGTTATGAATCCGGCGCTCGTACATGATGTCGTTGATTTCACGGTCCAGGCGGGATATGGATTGTTCGATTTGGGCCGGGGCCGGCGAGTTGGCGATATTCGGTTCGCGGCTGGCGGTTATCAGCATGCGCCGGATAATCAATGCCTTTTCGACGACTTTAGCCATCGCCACTTCGGACGCCAACTTGCTGACCGCAATCGATTGCTCACCCGGCTTGAGCGACCGGATCGCGCTGATCACATCCTGGTTGATCAGAGCAGCATTGCTCGATAAGTCGCCCAAATTCTCGAGGGTGGTTTGCGCGTTGCCGGTAACCAGATCGCTCAATTTTTGCATCGCGTCCGTCATTTCGCCGGCGATTTTCGGCAGCAACCCGTGTCCCGGCACCGTTTCGACGGGCCGGTTGTCATGCGTGTAGATATGCGCGTCTCCCAACACATCAACCGCCCATTCCGACGCGTCTTTCGGCTGTGCGAAGACTTCGATCAGGCGCTGCGGCGTTTCGTTGTTGGGGCTATTCGGGGCTGAATCGTCGTCCGCATCTCTGTTCAGAGTGATGTTGTAGCCCGCTTTCACTACGTCGTAGGTCGCCTTGATGGCATCCATGTTCCTGCCGCCGGCTTTATGGCCGCCAATCCAGGGCACGCCGTTGTCTCCATTACTGCGCTCGACATTCTCCTTGGCCTGCACCACGTCGACATTGGAACCGCCGTAGCCGTTCGAACCCATTTGCACTTTCCAGTCGACGATCTTCGACAAGTCGGTCCATTCAGCATAGGGATTGAGTCCTTGCTTGATTTCCTGTTCATATTGCTCGCACGATTTATTCGCCAGCGATAAGATCGCTTCCACGCGGATCAAGGCATTCTGAAACAAATCGTACAACCCTGGATCGATACGTTGCATGATCAATGCCGGAAGCCCGCCGATCGCCGCTTGCACTGCGCCGATCGCGCCGTTGACGAGATTATTGCCGGTATTCTGCAGATCGTTCATCAAATTGGTCAGTCCCAGCATGGGGTCGAAATTGCCGCAACTGTAACCGAGGCCGTACTCTAACGAACCATTGAGCGCATGGGTTTGCACATTGACGTTGGGCGGCACCGATATGGATCGAGCACCGCCGATTTTGTAATAAAATTCGCTGTTGTCGCCGTTCGACCAGGGGATCGCCAGGCATTTGTTAGCGCCCAGTAACAGCAGCAAGCCGGTAATGGCAAACATTCGTTGGTTCATAACGCCCTCTGTATCATCGCGTTTTAAACATGTCATCGCGTGTTTAATGAGTAATGACCGGTGTCGGAAACGGCATGAAATCGATGACGACCAATGCTCCGTCATCGATTTCGCAACAGGTGTAAGGTCGCCACAAGGCATGGACGTAATCGCCCGTCTTCGACACTCGTCCGCCGCCCCAGCCTCGGAGCGCCAGCGTGTCGTTCTCGCCGAACAGCAGACATTGCTCCATTTTTGGCGAGGTGGGTTGCCACCAACCCTCTTCGTTGCTGTTTTCGATCAGACTGCCCGGCGACCAGGTCAGCTTGTTGTCTTCGACGAAAACAGGCTCGCCCAGAATGCTCCGGTAAACATGCGGCTGACCGTCACGGGTGATGATGTCGCCGACCCGATGCGCAACGACGGCAGCGGCTTTCGGCTGCGCATGCTGAATGGTCCAGCCGGTTCGCGGATATATATTGCCCCATTTGTTTAACGGCCAACGACCGATTTCCCGTAAGCCCGGCACCCAGGAGGCCGGATGCAAGGCATCCAAGCCGCCCCAACGCCAGGACGGGATATCCAGTTGCGCGGAAAAATACGGACTGGCAGCCGTGGTGTTCGACGGACAATAGATACGCCCGGTCAGCGGATGACCAACCGCGAGCGCATCCTGATGAATCAGGTTGTTGTGATTCCGATTGTGCGTATCGATGCGCTTGGGATCTTCGACCCGATCCACGCCTTGCGGATTAGTCACAGTGACCATCACGTCGGGATTGAAGTGGCCGATCTTGAGCGTCACGTCGATATCGCAACCGAACGGCGTACAGACGATCCAGATACACACACCGACGACCCGGAGTTGAATGCATTCGTACTGCTTGGCCGACGTTTGCGCGGCCACCAGGTTCGCGCAGAGAAAAACAACCAACAACAGTCTACGGATCGTCGCTTTCACGGATTGTTTCTCCGCCATTGGCGGTAGATCGCCACCGCACGATTCAGGTCGGTCACGCCGTACACCAAAGCCTTACCCTGGTCGAATACGATGGCGGGATAGCGGCTGATCCCGTATTGCACTCCGACGATTCGCCCTTGAAATGCCTGCGTGAAGTGTATTTGGACGGCATCCATGCCTTGCTCCTTGAAGCGCCGCTCCAATGCGGCTTTGGCCTGCTCTTGATTGGGCGGCAACCCGGTTGCCAGATGGGCCGTCAGTCGTTCGGCATCGTCTAAATTATAGGTTTTTACCTCGATACCCTGCCCGGCCAAAGCGTCGACGCCGGTCAACGGAAATGCATCGCTGTGAATCGCTTCGACAACGAGTACTTGTTCGTCGGCCCTCACAGGTAACGGCATGACTGCCGTCAAGACGCTCACCGCCAAACCAGGGATGATAATCTTGGGGATGATGATCATGGATTTAATGCTGGTCATCGATTTCCCCCCGGCGCTTGAAACTGATCTCTCTAGCCACCTGCTCGACCGCCTCGATCTCGCTGCAACCGGTCTGCTTCATGATTCGCGCCCGGTTCGCCTTCTCGTCTTTTTCGGTCATCGCCAAGGCCAGCGCCAATGGCGGCGGCACGATGCGGAACAACAACGCTTGTTCGTCGGTCAACACCACGCCTTCGGTAAACTGCTTCGGTGATTTTCTGGCCGCCAGCAGCATGTTTTTTTCCTCGTCGCGCAAGTCGCGAAAGCGGGCGATTTGCTCGACCTCCTCTTTCGGCATGACCAGGCAAAACCACCACTCCAACATGTTGAGCATCTTTTTACTGGCATCGGGAAAATCTTCCAGGTTTTGTGTCGCGATCCAAAACCAGGCACCCAGTTTCCGCCACATCTTGACGATCTTGATGACATACGGAGCCAACAGCGGATTGGTGGTGATGATATGCCCTTCGTCGGTGATCACGATCGTGGGCCTGGCATCGTTCTGGTGTCGCTCCACCAGATCGTGAATATGGTTCATCAAACCGATGTAGGCGACGGTCAATTGATCTTCATAGCCTTCCCTGGCCAGGATACCCATATCGACCAGGGTAAAATCCACATCCGGCCAGCGCACGCCGGGGCGATTGAAAAAATGCCCGGCCAGTCCGGAACAAAACAGCTCCATGCCGTCGGCCATGTCCTGCACCCGTTCCCGGCGGCGGTCGGCCAAACCCTCCAGATTGCGCAACGCCTGCACGACATCCTCGGTCAGTACCTGGCCGCGACCGGCTTCCTGGACGTTCTTCGCGGCCTCGTGAATCGCCCGGCGAATCAGCAGCCGGTCCGCGCGGGTCATGCGATTGTCCTCGCGCACGTCGCCGCCGGTGATCATGATACGGGCGGCGATCTCCATTTCACCGAGTAAATCGCGGTTGTCGTCCTCGATGTCTTCGTTATCGAAATCGTTGTACGGATCGTCGTCGAGGTCGTTATCCTCTTGCAGATCGAAATCCAGATCCAGGCGTTTCTGGTCCAGCAGTTTCAAGGCTTCGCTGAACGGCGGCAAGCTGACATCGGCGCCCGGCAGCATCGACACACGATTGGTCGTGACGCCCTGGCTTTCCAAATACTGGCCCAGCAAGCCGAACGAATTGCCGGCCTCGATGATGAAGATGCGAGGACGGTACACCGCCATCATTTGCAGGATCATATACACCAAGGTGGCCGATTTACCGGCCCCGGTCGGCCCGATGATCAGGGCGTGGGCGTTCTTCTTGCGGTCCTGCGGATTTAACGGGTCCAACATCAAGGGTTCGGCGCCGCGATTGAAGAACAACAAGCCGGGATGACCGGAACCGGTGGAGCGTCCGTAAACCGGCATGAGATTGGCGCAGTGTTTGGAAAAGACCAAGCGGGAACGCCGCGCTTCACGCTTGTCGTGGTCGTATTGATAGCCCATCGGCAGGTTGCGCAGATAACTGTCCAGCGGAATCAAATCGTCACGCTCCATGATGGGTTGCAATCCGTTCGACAACAGCAAGGAATTGACCTTGTTGATTTTGCGGTGTAAATCGGGTTCGTCCTCGCCGCGCACATAAACCGCCAACTGGACCGGAAACAGTTTGTTGCCTTTGGCGATTTCCATCACCGCTTTCTCGGCGTCTTGCGCCGCCAGTTTCGCTTCCGGATAATCGCCCACCGCGCCGTGCTGAACCTGGCCAAGATGGTTGCGCACGAGATCCTGCGCCTCGACGACGATGGTCATCGCCAGGACGTTGTCCTCCGGCATGCGGTCGAACATCGCGTAAACGTGATCGCCGCTACTGCGTTCGGCTCCAAACAGACCGATATCCGGAATCTTCCGAAGCCCCTGCACGGTGACGGTTTTGTGCGGCATCCCGTCGAACCACCAGATTCCGCGCTCCGCATCCGAATGCGGCATGCCCAACATCAGGGTTTCGGCGTATGCGTAGCCGAAAGGCATTTCGTCATCGCCGGGGTACGGCGCAACGTTCCGAAGCATGGCTTCGCTATCGCCCTCCTCGACCGCCGGTTTCGGATTGAACCAGCGGAACATCCATTCATACAATTCCTTGCCGCCCAGCCTATTCAAACGAATACCGGACGTTATCAGCGCGGTGGTCAACTTGGCGGCTGCATCGTTTAATTCCTCTTCGGGCGGCAAATGGTAATAGTCGTGCGTACCGGCTTGCTTGCCACGCTTCCGGCGGCGGTAGAGCGTCGCCCGAATGCGTCGACGCTGGCCACGCCACGGTCCGCCGGTAACCATTTTGTCGTTGAATGCGCCGCCGGTTTGGGAAATGGTCTGCAGATGATCGCGCAAGATCGACAGATAGTGTTCGCTCAACGCGCTATTTTGAGCACGGGGATCGAGATAACGCTCGACTTCGTCGACGACGCCGAGCAGACTGGGTTCATCCTGCAGGAACAATTGAAAAATCCACGGCGAATCCAGTTCCTCGGCGATCGAGGTCAATACGGTTTGCAGTTTGTCGCGCAGTTCGGCGATGTATTGAGCCGTTCGGCCTTCGGTGCCGATGCCGCAGATCTCGAACAACGCAGCGACACTGTAGCCGTCATCGAGCAAAAAACAGCGCGTCTGCGGACAATATTCCAGCCACGGCAGTAAATTGGTAAACGAAGCCGGCCGCTCATACATCTGCCGTATCCGTGTTTCGGTCGGCGCCCTGTCGGTGGCCCTGCGCCGAAACCGGGTGGCATCGTCCTGCGCTTGAGTTTTAGCGGACGGTTTAGTTTTAGCGAATGCATGTGTTGTAAAGGAAAAAAACGCCATCAATAACCCTCCTCGCGCTCGCCCGGCAGTGCATATTCGGGTTTCTCGTAGAATGGGAACGCCGTCGAATAACCGGGCACGGGATAACGCTCGCCACCGCTCAAATGCGGAAACACATACATGATCAAGGTCTTGTTCATTAGCCGTGGAAAGACTTGCTGAATCTCTGACCCGGCATCGCGCGTATAAGCGGACAGCTCCGAAGTCGGTTCCGGCTCGCGTCGCGCTTCCCGTTCAAGCAATTCGCCGCGCGGCGCGTCGAGTTCGTCAGGGCCGTGTTCCGTACCGGAAAAGTGTCTGCGGTAAACCGCTTTCATGGTCGGCCCTTCCAGGGGCAAGATCGATTCTTTGTCGCCGGTTGCGCAGCCCGCCGTCATCACGACCAAGCTCAGGGCGCACAGCGCGTTAATCCAGCACTTCGTCGTCAGTCGTTTGAGTCGAGGCATAATAGGTTTTTCTCCCGTCCGGTTCATAATCGATCGGTAGTTCGATATCGACGTGGACGGCCAGTTCGGCGCCGGTGTCCACGTAGACTGCATCGAACGATTGCGCCGCGCGTTCGCGCAAGTATTGACTCACCTCGTTCGCGCCGCCGGCCATGGCTTGACCGGCCGCAAACTTGCCGGCATCGCCGGTGATCACCGAGGTTGCCACGCCTTGCCCGAGCGAGACGGCATTCGTGGTTTGGCTCTGGCTGAATGCGCCGGCGGCAGCTTCGGCGGCGGAGGCCAGAATACGTCCCGCTAAATAGTCCGGCGCATTACTGATTCGGGTACCGGTTACGCAGGGAATGCCGCGCCGGTCGGATATCCAGCCCATTTTCTGTTGTTGGCCGCCTTGTTGTTGTTGACCTTGTTGCGAGGCCAGCAAGTTCTTGGTTGTATCGGCAGAAAGCTCCCGGATGGTGCCGTCGGCAAACACGTAAGTCACCGAGATGATTTCCCCCCGAACGCAAGAGAGCGTCCAATCGCCGGTCGCTTTGCCGCTGAACACCATGCCGTCAAGCCCCGGCACCTCGATGCCGTTGGCGGCCAGATTATCGCGGCCGACGATGACCTTGAACGGAAACGGGTCTTCGACCACGCCCTTGAAGGGTATCCGGCCGATCAGTGCGGTCATGCCGGTCGAGCCTATTAATGTGGCGTTGCGCGGCACCGTATAGACCGGCTCGTCCGGTTCGGTTATGGCTTCCAGTTTGGCGTTCAAATAGTTTTCGGTCTTATTGCCAAGCAATCCGCCCGTGTCATCGCCCGGGTCGCCGGCGCTTTTCGCTAACGAGGGATAGACTACATTCCCCTGCTTGTCTTTGTTCGCGCCTAACGGTTCGATCCAAACGATTTCTTTCGTGTTGGGCAAGGTAATTCCGTCGCCGGCACCGATGCCGAACCCGATCGGGATATCGCTGCCCGATCCTTGTTGTGACGAGCCGTTTTGCGCATCGCTCAATTCGTCCAGCCGGTTTTTGAAAAAATCCAGTTTTTCAGTCAGTTGGCCGAATGCGGTGGCATCCTCCTGACCCTTCATTTTTCGCATTTCGGTGAGCAACTCCGCCCTGACTTTGCTTTCAATCTCCTGGCGCTGCCGCAACAGTTCCTGATTTTGCATGTGCAGCTTTTCGGATTCATTTTTGATCGTGGCCACTTGTGCCGTCAGGGTGCGAATCGTATCCGCCGGCGAATCCGCGTCGGGAGTGCCGGCGACCGGCACCTGGTCGAGTTGAATGTTCTCGCCGCCGCTATCGATCGATTTGATACCGACAAATATCAGCATCACTAACACCAAGCCTGCGATAATCGGCAATAATTTGTTCGATGGCATCTACATGACCCCCCGTATCATTTCATGAAAGGGACGATCGGAAACCAGATAGACAGCCGTGGTATCCGCCTCGGAACCGGAGGGGTGCAGCCGGCCATGTTGAAACGTCGCCGCTTTCCAGCGTCCGCGAATGCGCCGTGGATCGAGCTCCACCGGCGTTTTCCCGGTATTGCGCAGTTGCACGGCGGTGACATACAGTTCGCCGCCCTGCCAGCTCGCGACCGGCAACGCTTCGATCGGCTCGCCCCGGATCAGATTGTGCATCGCGCGCCGAGCTACCACGACCCGGTGAATACTGGGCGAGGCTTTCAGCATCCGCGACGGCGCATATAACTGTTGGGCCGCGAAGCGGGTTAAGGTGACCAGTCCCGGTGCTTTGTTGGGTGTACGAGGATCGCGGTGTTTCCTGTCGCTTTCGGCTTTTTCGAAGCCATGCGGTCGCTTGTTCAGCACTTCGATCGGATTGACCGGTATGCCTTGTTCCTGGCTTGCGCTCAGGTCGACCAAATAAATGCCGCTTCCGTCGGTCTCGTGAATTTCGATGCGCTGCGCTTCGAACGATTGATTCGCCAACCAATATACGGTGCCGTTATGGCTTTGCGTTCGCACCTTGCCGGACAGCTCGGACGGCATGCCCACGCGCACGTCGCCCGGAAAGGTTACCCATCGCTCCCGGCCGACCTGCAGGGTAATACTGAGCGGCACTTTGTCCCAAAACAGACGTTCGATGTCCGCCGATGCGGCCACAGACCGCAACAGGCAATAAACTACCGTTAGTGTCAATAGTGTCACCAGAAACCCACCCTGGAAAAAACCCGGTCTCCTTGCGTTGGACGCTGTTTCCATCCTAACGGCTTTTTCACTACTTGGATTCATCACGATCCTCCTGCTTTTTCTTCGTTGCTCAACCGCTGCGGCCCATCGCCTCCGAAGCCGTCCAGAGCCAAGCCCCACGGGTTGACTTCCGGATCGACATCGTAGCGCACGACGCGAATCGGATAGCGAATGTCCAGGCTTTTTACGTCCATGCCGCGCACCGTTTCCTCGATACGAAAATCGAGCCATACCAGCCAGGTATTGCGATCGAGCACGTCCACCCGACGCTCTTCATAGCCGTGACCGGGGATTAGCTGAATGCCCCGAACCCGTCCGCTCAGTTCACCCCGCTTGCCGCGCAGTTCCAAATCATGGGTTAAAAACTGCCGAAATTCCGGGGTCAGATACGCCGCCATGCGGAACACTTGCTTGCCGTAATCGGTTTCGCCGTTTTCCTCCCAGTGGTTGAGTTGCTGAAAGATATAATGGGCGAAGGCATAGACGTTCGGCGGCGGGACTTCATCGAGCTTTAACACCGCGCCGGAACGCAGGTCCGGGGGTATGTGAAAACGGATATCGTTTCTCGACTGATGCCAGCCGTACCACAGGCCCACGATCAATAACAGCTGGAAACCGATCACGATGCGCAATGAATGGATGTGCGATTGGAGCGTACTGTTTTCGTCCCTATAGCGCATAACGAAACCTTATCGATGAGAGTGAAACGAACGCGAAAGCGTGTACCCCAAGTCCCACGCCCCTTGCCTGGCAATCAACGAGGATGAGCGCAGGCCCAGTTTGTTCAGCTTGAGTATCATAAAATGCTGGTAGTAAAAGTCGGGACGGCCGCGCTTGATCCGCTGGAACCCCGTCGATCCGAAAAAGATGGTCGCCAGCACGCCCAATGCGGCGATTCCCAGCCCCATCACTGCGGCTCCGAACAGCGCGGCGAGCAGGAGTCCGGCGGGCAACCAAAACACGATGGCGCATAACAAAATCATCCCCAACTCCGAATTGGTGCTGCCACGGAAGATGACCGGCTCCTGGTTGAGACGGTCAGCCAGTGTTTCCGTGCTAATATCTTGCACATCCATCGATTAAATGACGTTCGACGCTTCGGTCAGCAAGAAGCTGATAAAAATCATCACCCCCGCTGCGACGACGGCGGTTAATCCGACCTCACCCCATTCGGCCCGCCCCGCTCTGGCCTCGTTGAATTTAGCGATCGTAATCCAACCGATCCATAAAAACGCCACGACCGCGATAATCAGTCCGATGACGAGGCCGGCGTCCTTGGCATAGCCCTTGATTAACTCAAGCCAATTGCCCGCCGCCGGGGCGTTACTGGGAGCAACCGGCGCCGGTAAGGCCGCTTGCGCCATGTTACTTGCCATCGCCAATGACAGGGCGACGAAAGTGGTGAGTTGATGGGTGGATTGCCCTATCGTATTGAATAGTGTCTTCATGTTTGATGTCTCCGTTATATAAGAGAGTGAGAACAGTTAAATTGGGTAACTATTGTTGCGTCAACGAATGAAATAGCCCACGAGCAAGATCACAACGATGGCTCTGAGCACGGAAGATGTCATGTCATAAAAGTCTCCTTTCCTGGTTTGCCAGGCGTGATACTGCGATTTCGTGATCCAGACCAACCACAGCAAATAGATCACTGCGAATACCACCGCGATCCCTAACAACAGTTGTCCGGGATTAGCGATATTGCCGGTCGCCTGCGTGAAAGCGGCTGCTTGCTGATGGGTCATGTCAGTGCCGGTAGTCACCTTTCAAGGGCGGAAAACTGCGCGGCTGAGTCGAGGGAGCCGATAAATGCTCTTGAATCCCCAAAACCATGCGGTCGAGGTCTAATGCCAACCAGTCATATTGGAATTGCACCCTGGCGTCACTGTCTGCCTGGGCCTGGGCTTTCGCTTCGGCGATCAACGGCTTCAAGGATTCAATCTCATGCTTGATTTTGGCTAACGAGGTACGCTCGGCGTCGCTGTCGGCAAAGGCCGAAAAAGGACAAGCAAGTAGAAGCAAAAGCTGAACAATACATGCGATACTGGGTATTTTTAGGATCATGTGGCTCTCTTCGCGATTCGATCGGAGTAGTGATTGCTTGACGGCTATTGTTTGCGCCAAAATGCCAAAAAAGCCACAGAAAACCCTAACTAAAATCCCGATGGGTTTTTTGGCCGATTGACCGGCGTTTCTTTTTTTGTTATACGCATCCTCTAACTGCCTGGGTCTTTTGGGTAACATGGCAAGACTTCTCGGAAAAGTTACAAATATTTTTTAAACGTCGACGACATCACCAAAATCGATACCGCGAACAGCACGGCGAACGGCAGCACGACCAGATTGGGATGCACGCTCACCGGAATCGCCAGATACACGATCCAGGGCAAAATCAATGACGGATAGAGCGCTTTTTTAGCCCAGTGATAGACGAACGACGATTCTCTGCCGCCACTCCAGCGGCGAATGTCGCGTTGCACCAGTCCATCGACCAAGCCCGTCGCGCCCAACAGGACGAAGGCCGGCATTGCCAAGGTCAATACCGCCAGACGCACCCCGAATATCTGCGTCACGGTCATGGCGGCCAGAACGTAGGCCTCGACCATTTGAAACAGACGATGCAAACTTTTTCGAACTTTTCCTGAACCGGCTTGGGTCGGGATGGCCAACCAAATCACGGCGGCTTGAATGCCCGTTTTTTTGAAGGTCAGATCGTAGAAATTTTGGGAAAATCGCTCGGCAAAGCGCATCGGGCTCTCGACGATCGCGCTTTGCCGAAAATCACGGTTCAAATACTGCAATTCCTGTTGCAGCATGCGTTCGCTGTGCTCCGCTCCCGGCTCGTCCCACCAGCCGATCGCCATGCCTACCCACTCGATCACAATCGAAAAGACCAGCGTCAGGATTAGGTACATCACGATCTGGAGTAAGCGGATCAGCGTCGTCGCTATAATGCCTTGCTCTGCGGTTTGCTGCGCCGACGCCGGCCGCCGTTTGGTTTGCTCCGCCATGTCAGCCGGCCCACCAATGGTCGCTGGTCAAATAACGGCGCTGCATTTCGGCGGCCACTTCGCGCAGGTTTTTGGGCATCATGTCATCGTCGCTTTTGGAGGGCAGCGGCATGCGGATTTTCCACAGATTGCCGCCTTCGA